>JBBSUZ010000012.1:0-22649 GCA_038233965.1 Rhodothermales bacterium
ACGCGGGCGTCGCGGAAGCGCTCGGCGAGGAAGGAGTCCTGCATGAAGTGGTCGAGGTGCCAGCGCGCGTCGTGGTCGGTGCGGGTGCGGATCACGCCCAGCCCGACCTCGGCGTAGCCGTGGCCCTTCGGGAAGACCCAGGCGTAGCCGCCGGGCGCCCACGGCCGGCCCGTCACGATCTCCAGCAGTCCGTCCGTCTCGACGCCGTCCACGACCACCTGGAGGCACGACGCCAGCTCGGGCAGCCGGATGTGCGTCTGCAGCCCCGCCCACTTGCCCACCTGCGACTGCAGCCCGTCGGCGCCGACGATCACGCGGGCGCGGACCTCGGTCTCGCGCCCGAGCCGGTTGAGCGCGAGCGCGACCGTGCCGTCGCCGAGCGTCTCGAACCCGGTGCCCTCGGTCTTCAGCCAGACCTCGACGCCGGCGCGCTCGGCGAGCATGACGAGGTGGCGGTCGAAGCGGCGGCGATCTACGACGTAGCCGATGGCCTGGGCGGCGTGGTCTCCGGGCTGCATCGCGCGGTAGTCCAGCCGCGTCTCCCGCCCCGCGGCGTCGTAGACGACGAAGCCATAGAGGGCTTCGAGCACGAACTCGTCGTGCGGCGTCACGCCGGCGTCGTGGAGCGCGCTCGCGCTGACGGCGCCGGAGCACTGGATCGGCGCGCCGAGCTCCTGCTTCTTGTCCACGAGCAGCACGCGGAGCCCTCGCTCGGCCGCGACCCGGGCGACCGTCGCCCCCGCCGGGCCGGCACCGATGACGGCGATGTCGTAGAGCGGATCGGCCATGCGGCGTCGGGAGGGAGACAAACGAGAGCCGAGCGCAGCGCCACGGCGGGCGCCCGGCGGGAGCGACGCGTAGGATACACAGACCGACGGTGGGATCCGATCGGCGCGGCCTGGCGCCGCGCGCGGCGTTCGGCGCCATACCGGACGCCGGGCGACGCCTCACCGGGTGACGACCCAGAGACCGATCAGCAGGGCGAGGACGAGGGCGGCGACCGTGAAATAGACGAGCGAGAAGGTCCACACCCCGCGCAACGCGACGCCGAGCGTCTGCCGGTACGCGGCCTCCCCCTCGGGCGTCGCCCGGTGCGCTGCTGCGCGGCGGGCCAGTTCGTCCGACCACTGCGCCCGGTCCTGCCGGTCGGCCGAGAGGAGCGGGTCGGCGCCCGCCCGAAGCTCGCGCCGGAGCCGGGCGACGCGGAGCCGGGCGTACCGCTCGCGGGCGTGCGCGTCATCGCGCGAGCCGTGGGCCGCTCGGCGCCACGCCTGAAGGTCCACGTCGGCCTCAAGGAGCTCGCGCGACGCGATGGCGGCGGCGGCCTGCTCGGCCGGCCCCGGCGCGCCGAAGCGGAGGTGCCACTTTAGCCGGCTCAGAAGCTCGTTCCCCATGGTGCTCGAGGAGGCCGCAGAACACTTGGCGGCTCTGCCGCCGCACGTGAGGGCGAAACCTACGATTCGAACGCTGAACACACGGAGCAGCCCGCGACGCTGCGACGCCTGCCGAGCGGTCCGCTGCTGCCGCAGGTTTTGCGGCCCGAGAGAGGCGTCTAGTTTAACATCTCTGGAGGCATCTTGCTTCTTATCCAAGCAAGAAAAATATTATCTGTTGTCTTTTGAAATGGGATCATCAGCATTTCCGAAAATCCAACGAGTGGAAATTCGCTCGGAATCGTATGGGATCGCCTAGATGTAACGAACAGCCACTGATAGCCGAATGCCGGGAAAATAACGACGTACTGGCCGTTCAGCTTGAGATTGACCGGAAAGTGGATCGTGTGCTGAGCAGCCTCGGATCCGACGAACCGAGTAGGTGCAAAAGGGCACATCCTGGGATGTCCCGGATCGCTTCGCAGAAGCATTTTGCGCATGTCCTCTGCCAGCGGGCCAACAGAAAAATCCTGGTACTCGTGTAGGGTTGAGACATGAGCCCGCCACACAAGCGAGAGCCCGAACAGCTTGAAGTGGTGGTAATTGTACTCTACCTCTACTCCCTTCTGTCCGTTGTAAGGAATAGCGTCGATCGACCGCAGAAGCCCGGCGGCATAGGTCTCGTGGACGTTTAGGAGCGCCTCGCAGTCAGAACAGAGCAAGTGCTCTCTCGCTCCGACTTGAACAGGGCGTGGCCTACGCTGCGGATGGCTCGACAGCGAAATGACCGTACCGTCCTCATCGTACGATTTGCTGTACATGAACTCAGGTAGGATGTGCGAGCGGCAGAGCTTCCGCTCATGCTGGCACAGTGCGCACGGTTTGACAACATTTCGTTTTGCCATACACCACTTAAGCTTTCGACATACCGAGACCTTCCAAGGCCGCAGAACATTTGGCCGCTCACCCGCCGCACAGCGAGCAAGTCAGCGGGGACGGAGCGCAGGATACGGTGACCAACCCGAAATGCGCCGACCAAGCCGTGCGGTCGGGTGCTGAGGCGAGTTATGTGGCCGAGGGCACAGTGGAGCGTTTGGCCTCCAGAACCTTGTTGTAGGCCTCACGAGGCTGCTCGATCAACTGGAAGCTGCTCGAGTCCATTGGATTGAACCCGAAGCTGCCGAGCCCACCGAACTGGCCGAACATCTTCTCGAACCCGCTCTTGCCTCCGAAGTCCACTGTGCCCGTTCCATTCTTCTTCTCCGTCATGCTCACGTCGTGGAGCGTCCTCAGGTCGAGCGACTTTACCGTCCGGCTCATCAGGCCGCTCACGACGACCACGCGGCGATCCGTGACCGCGTAGTAGGTCTTCGCGCGCTGACGCGCCTCGACGAAGAACCGGCCGAACGCGACGTAGGCGCCAACGAGCAGGAACGGCACGCCAAACAAAGCGAAGAGCGGGAAGCCTCGAAAAGCGACGACCGTCCAGACGACTGCGAAGCCGAAGAAGAAGAGCCCGAACGGGACAGCGTAAAGGTCGAACAAGCTGAAGCGCACACCCTGCCGAGGCTGAGCAGCCCAGATGATTCGTTCGCCCGGTTCGAGTTCAGGCTGAATCTCTCGTTCTTCGTGCATCGACCAAGATGGTTAGGCCACATAACGAGTAATAGGCGGACGCCGTCCGGGTAAACCCGGCCCGCGCGGTCCGCATCACGCGCCGAGACTACCCTCCTTTCCCGCCGGACGCCACCCCGAGGGCCGTCGCCCCGACGTCGCCGCGCCGCGGGAGCCCCGCCCCCCTCCGCGCCGTCCGACCGCCTTCCCTCATACGCGCCGCCGATGCCCGACTTTCTCGCCCTCGCCCGTACGGCCCACGCCGAGACCGTCGGGTGGCGGCGGCACCTGCACCGGCACCCCGAGCTGTCGTTCGAGGAGCACGAGACGGCCGCCTTCATCGCCGCGACCCTCCGTGCCATCGGCCTCTCCCCCATCGAGGGCGTCGGCGGGACGGGCGTCGTGGCGCACGTGCACGGGGCGCGGCCGGGGCCGGTCGTCGCACTGCGGGCAGACATCGACGCGCTCCCAATCACCGAGGACACCGGGCTCGACTTCGCCAGCACGCGCGCCGGCGTCATGCACGCCTGCGGCCACGACGCGCACACGGCGAGCCTGCTCGCCGCCGCCCGCCTGCTCCACGACGCCCGGGACGGGCTCGCGGGGACGGTCCGGCTCGTCTTCCAGCCCGGAGAAGAAAAAATCCCCGGCGGCGCGCTCGCGATGATCGAGGCCGGTGTCCTCGGCGAGATGGACGGCGTCGGGCCGCCGGCGCGGATGTTCGGGCAGCACATCGCCCCGCCGCTGCCCGCCGGCACGATCGGCGTCCGCTCCGGCCCCTTCATGGCGTCCGCAGACGAGATCTACCTCACGGTCCGCGGCCAGGGCGGGCACGCGGCGCAGCCCGAGGCGCTCGTCGACGTCGTGCTCGCGCAGGCGCACATCCTCGTCGCGCTGCAGTCCGTGATCTCGCGCAACTGCCCGCCCGGCGTGCCGTCGATCCTGTCGGTCGGGCGCGTCGAGGCGCTCGGGGCGACGAACGTGCTGCCGGACGTGGCGACGCTCGTCGGGACGTTCCGGTCGATGGACGAGGCGTGGCGCGAGCGGGCGCACGGCCTCATCCGGCGCATCGCAGAGCAGACGGCGGCGGCCTTCGGGGCGACGTGCGACGTCGAGATCCTGGTCGGCTACCCGGCCCTCGTCAACGACCCGGACGCGGCGGCCTTCGCCCGCGAGACGGCGGTCGCGCTCGTCGGCGAGGCGGGCGTCGTGGACGTCCCGATGTGGTTCGCGAGCGAGGACTTCGCGTCGTACGCGCAGCGCGTACCGGCGTCGTTCTCGGTCGTCGGCGTCGGGTCGGCGCACGGCCTCCACACGCCGCGCCTGCTCGTGGACGAGGCGGCGCTCGTCGTCGCCCCCGCCTTCCTCGCCGCGCTGGCGTGGCGCCACGGCGAGGCCGGGTGACGGGCGGGCGGTGGGCCAGATGCCAGTGCCAGAGTATCAGGGACGTCTGCGGCGTGCCGGCCGTCTGACGGGCAACGTCCAACGCTCAACGGGAGTCGAATCAGCCGGCTCCCAAGACGTCTACCGTCCCCCACACTCCTTGTCATCCTGAACTCGTTTCAGGATCTGCATTTCGTCGACCGTCCGACAAAGACAGATCCTGAAACGAGTTCAGGATGACAATTTTTTGAGTGATTCGGCGGATCATACGTAACTATTTCAGTCAAATATTTCCGATTTTTCAGCCTTTCAACCTTTTGACGTCCTCGGTGGGCGGGAGGGCAGGCGGGGCCTCCTCGACGAGCGACCACGGCTCCAGCAGCGCCTCCGGGAGGCCGACGAGGAAGCGCGAGGGCTCGGTGAGGATCGCGCCCGAGCCGCGGCGGTAGTGGACGAGCGGGTGCGAGACGTAGAGGCTCGTCTCGGCGCGCGTGACGGCGACGTAGAGCAGGCGGCGCTCCTCGTCCGTCTCCGCGGCCGTGCGGAGGGCGTAGTGGCTCGGGAGGATGCCGTCGAGCGCGTGGATGACGAAGACGGTGTCGAACTCGAGGCCCTTGGCCGAGTGGATCGTCGAGAGGACGAGCGGGGCCTCGTCGGCGAAGGTGCCCTCGGCGGGGCCGGCCGTGAGGTCGAGCGGGTCGAGCGCGAGCGCCTCGAGGAAGGCGGCGCGGCTGGGCACGGCGGCGGCGAGAGCCGCGAGCGCCTCGAGGTCGTCGGCGCGGGCGTCGGCGTCGTCCGGGTAGAGGCGCTCCATGAGTGGGCGGTAGTAGCCGAGCAGGCGCTCGACCTGCGCCTCGGCGGTCGCGCCCGTCGCCTCGCGCAGCGCCACGACGGCGCGGACGAGGTCGAGCGCACCGGACGTCGCGGCACCTGACCGCACGGGCGGCATCTCGCCCGGGTCGACGCGCCCGGTCTCGGCGGTGTGCGCGGCCCACGGGAGCAGCAGCCGCGCCGCGGCCGGCCCGACGCCCTCGACCAGCTTCAGCGCGCGCGTCCACGCGACGGCGTCGGCCGGGTTCTCGGCGACGCGGAGGTGCGCGACGACGTCGCGGACGTGCGCCGCCTCGGCCAGCTTCAGCCCGCCGCGCTTGACGAACGGGATGCCGCGCCGCGCGAGCTCCGTCTCGAGCGCGAACGAGCACGGTCCGGACCGGAACAGGACGCCGATGCGCCCCAGCGACAGTCCCGCCTCGCGGGCGTCCAGCACAACCTGCGCGACGAAGCGCGCCTCGTCGGCGTCGTCCGGCGCGCGAACGAGCGCGGGCCGCTCGCCGGCGTCGGTGCGGGCTGCCGTGAGTTGCTTGTCGTACCCGACGCCCGCGAGCAGGTGGTTCGCGAGGTCGAGGATGGGCTGGACGGAGCGGTAATTGCGCTCCAGCTTCAGGATGCGCGCGCCGGGGTAGCGCTCGCCGAAGCCGAGGATGTGGCGGACGTCCGAGCCGCGGAAGCCGTAGATCGCCTGCGCGTCGTCCCCGACGGCCGTGACATTGCCGTGGACCGATGCGAGCCGCTCGACCAAGTCGGCCTGGATGCCGTTGACGTCCTGGTACTCGTCCACGAGCACGTGGCGGAAGGAGCCCGCGACGAGTTGACGGACGTCGTCGTGCTCGTCCAGCAACCGGACCGTCAGGGCGAGCAGGTCGTCGTAGTCCATCAGCCCGGCCTCGCGCTTGTAGCCGGCGTAGGCGACGGCGAGCGCCTCGACGGCGTCGGTGTGGGCGGCGAACTGCGGCGCGTCGTGCGCGATGACGTCGGCGAGCGCCGTACCTCGGTTGACGCTCGCCGAGAGGAGCGCCTGGAGCGTGGCCTTGCGCGGGAAGCGCGTGCGCGCGGCGTCCATGCCGGCCTGCGTGCGGAGCAGGTCGAGGACGTCCGCGGCGTCCGTCGTGTCGAGCAGCGTGAAGGCCGTCGGGAAGCCGAGGCGGCCGGCGTGCTGGCGCAGGATGCTCAGCCCGAGCGCGTGGAACGTCCCGCCGCGGACGCGCTCGCAGCGGCCGTCGAGCAGGCGGCCGGCGCGCGTGAGCATCTCGGCCGCGGCGCGGCGCGTGAACGTCAGCAGGGCGATCTGCTCGGGCGGCGTGCCCGTCTCGACGAGGTACGCGACGCGGTAGACGAGCGTCCGCGTCTTGCCTGTGCCGGCGCCGGCCACGATGAGCGACGGGCCGCCCGGTGCGGTCGCGGCGGCGTGCTGCTGCGGGTCGAGCGCGGCCGCGTAGTCGATCTGGAGCGCGGCGGTGAGCGCGGCCTCGGGGTCGGCGCGGAGGACGAAGCGGCGGGCCACGGAACGGTCGGCGGTGAGGGGGCAAGATCGGACCGCCCGCGCGCCGCAGCGCCACGCCACGACGAGCGAGCAGATGCGACGGGCACGGCTCCGCAACTTGCAGGCACCGTAGCCGTAGCGAAATCAAATTCCTAACCGGCGCTCGCCGCGCCTGTCTTCATGGACACGACCACCCGCACCCCGGAGCCCGGAGATCCGGACTACAACGAGGCGCTCCACAGCCTCGACTGGGGCGAGGACTTCGGCAGCGACGCCGCGCCCGGCTCCAAGGGCAAGAAGGCCTTCGGCGCCGGCCCGGCCTCCGACGGCGACGACACGGTCCGTGCCGCTCGCGGCGGAGCAGACACCTTCGAGCGCGGCCCCGAGTAGCCGTGCGCCGTTCGGGCCCTCCCAGGCAGGCTCGGAACCCCCGGCGGGTCGGATGCGAACGACAGGTCTCCTCTCGCCCTCCCGTCATGTCCGACTCCCCTCTCGACGGCGTCTCTGTCGCCATCCTCGCCACCGATGGCTTCGAGCAGTCCGAGCTCCTCTCTCCGCAGAAGGCCCTGAAAGATGCCGGCGCGACCGTCCACATCGTCTCCCTCAAGTCCGGCTCCATCAAGGGCTGGGACGAGAAGGACTGGGGCGACTCCGTCGACGTCGACAAACCGGTCGCCGACGTCTCGGCCGACGACTATGCGGCGCTGATGCTGCCCGGCGGCCAGATGAACCCGGACCTGCTCCGCGTCAATGACGACGCCGTCGCCTTCGTCAAAAGCTTCGTCGACGCCGGCAAGCCCGTCGCCGCCATCTGCCACGCGTCGTGGACGATGATCGAGGCCGGCGTCGTGCGCGGCCGCGATATGACGTCGTACCCGTCCGTCTCGACCGACCTCAAGAACGCCGGCGCCAACTGGCACGACAAGGAAGTCGTCGTGTGCACGTCCGGCCCGAGCACGTTCGTCACGAGCCGCAATCCCGACGACCTGCCAGCGTTCAACGCGCAGATCATCGAGACCTTCGCGGCCACCAAGGCCTGACCGAACCGGGCGGCGCGACTGACCGGCACCCCGCCGATTGCCGCGCCGCCGCGCCGGGCCGTCCGCCGGTGCGTATTTTCTAGCACCTCGCAGAATCCGCCCGCATGACCCGGTTCCTACCGCTCGTCCTCGCCGTCCTCCTCGTCGCGCCCGCAGGCGCGCAGACGCCCGACGCCTCGGCCGCCCCGGCGGTCGTCTCCTTCGGCCCGCTCGCGCTCCCGACGCCGACGCTCGCGCGCGACGCCGCCGGCCGCCCGGGCCCGGCCTACTGGCAGAACCGCGCCGACTACCGCATCGCGGCCACGCTGGACCCGGCGACGCACACGGTCACCGGCCGCGTCACGCTGCGGTACACGAACAACAGCCCCGAGGCGCTGCCCTTCGTGTGGATGCACCTCGAGCAGAACCTGTTCGCGCCCGCGAGCCGCGGCGCGCTCCGGACGCCGCCGTCGAGCCGCTGGCGCGGCTCCTTCCCCGCCGGCGGCATGCGCCTCGGGACCGTCGCCGTGGACGGCCGGGCCGTCACGCCGCTCGTCGACGACACGCGCATGAAGCTCGACCTGCCCGAGCCCGTCGCGGGCAACGGCGGGACCGTCGAGATCACGGCCGACTACGCGTTCGTCGTGCCCGAGTACGGCGCGGACCGCATGGGCCGCCTCGAGACGGCGAAGGGCACGGTCTACGAGATCGCGCAGTGGTACCCGCGCATCGCGGTCTACGACGACGTCAACGGCTGGAACGCGATGCCGTACCTCGGCCAGAGCGAGTTCTACCTCGAGTACGGCGACATCGACTACGAGATCACCGTCCCGGCCGCGATGACGGTCGTCGGCACGGGCACGGTGCAGAACGAGGGCGACGTGTTCTCGGGCGAGCAGCGCGCCCGCATCGCGCGCGCACGGACGTCCACGAGCCGCGTCTACGTCGTCGCGCCGGACGAGGTCGGGACGCCCGCCGCGAGCGCCGGGCGCCGGGGCATGACGACGTGGAAGTTCAGGGCCGAGAACGTCCGCGACGTCGCGTGGGCCGCGTCCACCGCGTTCATCTACGACGCCGCCGCGGCTGCCGTGCAGCAGGACGATGGCACGACGAACGAGGTCCTCATCCAGAGCGCGTACCCGCAGGAGGGCGTTGGGACGGCGGCGAACCCGGGCTGGGAGGAGGCGACGCGCTTCGGGCGCGCCTCGATCCTCAACAACTCGCGCTGGTACCCCTACCCCTACCCCGTCGCGATCTCGGTCGGCGGCGTCGTGGGCGGCATGGAGTACCCGATGTTCCAGTTCTCGGGTGCGACCGCGAGGGGCCAGAGCCTCTTCGGCGTCATCGACCACGAGCTCGGCCACAACTGGTTTCCGATGATCGTCGGCTCGGACGAGCGCCGCTACGCGTGGATGGACGAGGGCTTCAACACCTTCCTCAACACGTTCTCGAACACCGAGTTCTACGACCGCAACGCCGACCCGTCGATCGCTTCATTCGGCCTGGGCGACTCGACGCGCGTCCGCCGCCTCACGACCGGCCGCGGCACGGCGACGCTGGCCCGCGAGGCGTACGCGCAGGACCAGACCATCATGACGTACCCGGACCGTCTTCGGCCCGAGTCGCTCGGCTGGTTCGCGTACCGCAAGCCCGGCAAGGGCCTGCTGCTGCTCCGCGACGTCGTGATCGGGCCCGAACGCTTCGACGCCGCCTTCGAGACCTACATCCGCCGCTGGGCCTACAAGCACCCCCAGCCCGCTGACTTCATGCGGACGATCGAGAACGTAGCGGGCGAGGACCTGTCGTGGTTCTGGCGCGAGTGGTTCTTCGAGTCCGACCTCTTCGACGCCGCCATCGCCAACCTCCGCGCCGACGGCGCCGACGCCGTGGTGTCGGTCGAGATGCTGCAGCCGGCCGTCTTCCCGGTGACCGTCGAGGTGACGTTCTCGGACGGGACGTCCGAGCGCGCCGTCGTCCCGGTCGAGGCCTTCGCGACGGGCGGCCCCGGCGCGGCGCGCATCGCCCTCAACGGCCGCACGCCCGTCTCCGCCCGCCTCGACCCCGACGGCCTCCTCCCCGACGACAACCGCTCCAACGACGACCTGCCGTTCTGACCGACTGGTTCGGCCGGACATGACCCTACCGAGCGCGACGTCTCTACGGCGTCCCCTCTCCCCCGGGAGAGGGACAGGGTGAGGGGCCGCAGCGTACGGCTCACCGCGCTCCTCACCGTAAGCCGGGCACAGCAAGCTGTGCCCCTACAAACACGTCCGACCTGACGACCACGACATCCCCGACCCAATGACCCGATCCGTCCTGCTGCTCGCGCTGCTCGCCGCCGCGCCCGCCTTCGCCCAGGGGGCCCCGGCGCGCCTCCCGGCGACCAACGACTCCATCTTCGCCCAGCTCCCGCTGCCGACGCCCAACGCGCAGCGCATGGCCGACGGCCGCCCCGGCCCCGGCTACTGGCAGAACCGCAACGATTACCGCATCGAGGCCCGCCTCGACACGGTCGCGCACGAGGTCACCGGGACCGTCCGGCTGACGTACACCAACAACGGCCCCGAGCCGCTGTCCTTCCTCTGGTTCCACCTCGAGCAGAACCTGTTCGCGCCGGGCAGCCGCGGCTCGACCGGCGCCGGCACGCGCGCGACGTCCACGATCGAGGCCGGCCAGGGCTTCCGCATCGGGAACGTGACCGCCGACGGACGGCCTGTCACGCCGGTCGTCACCGACACGCGCATGCGCGTCGACCTCCCGACGCCCGTCGCGGGCAACGGCGGGACGGTCGAGGTGACGGTCCCGTACGCGTTCCTCGTCCCGGGCGACCGGACGCCGCGCATGGGCCGCATGGAGGCCGCGCAGGGGACGGTCTACGCGCTCGCGCAGTGGTACCCGCGCGTCGCGGTCTACGACGACGTCCAGGGCTGGAACACGATGCCGTACCTCGGCTCGGGCGAGTTCTACCTCGGCTACGGCGACTTCGAGTTCAGCGTGACGGTCCCGGCGACGATGATGGTCGTCGGCACGGGCGTCGTGCAGAACCCGGACGAGGTCTACACGCGCGCCCAGCGCGAGCGCATGGAGACGGCGCACCGCTCGACGTCGCGCGTCCGCATCGTCGAGCCGGCCGAGGTCGGCACGGCCGCGGCGTCGGTGAGCCGCACCGGCACCAAGACGTGGCGGTTCAAGGCCGAGAACGTCCGCGACGTCGCATGGGGCGCCTCCGCGAGCTTCATCCTCGACGGCGCCAACGCGGCCATCCGCCAGGACGACGGCTCCACCAACGACGTCCTGATCCTGAGCGCCTACCCGCGCGAGGGCCTCTCGGCCGACCCGGCCGCGCCGGGCTGGGAGGAGGCGACGCGCTACGGCCGCGCCGCGATCCTGAACAACTCGCGCTGGTATCCCTACCCGTACCCCGTCGCCATCTCGGTCGCGACGCACATCGGCGGCATGGAGTACCCGATGCTCCACTTCTCGGCCGTCACGAGCCGCCACACGGACCTCTTCGCGGTCGTGGACCACGAGCTCGGCCACAACTGGTTTCCGATGATCGTCGGCTCCGACGAGCGCCGCTACGCGTGGATGGACGAGGGCTTCAACTCGTTCCTCAACGTCTACTCGCAGACGACGTTCTACGACGAGGGCGACGACCGCAGCCTGCCGGGCTTCGGCACGGCGGCCGCCTCGCGGTACAACACGCTGACCTACGGCGACTCGTTCGTCCAGTACTCGTCGCGGATGGGCGCCAACAACCGGCCCATCATGACCTACCCGGACCGCGTGCCGGGCCAGGCGGGCGGCTACGTCCTCTACTTCAAGCCCGCCGCCGGCCTCCGCATCCTCCGCGACGTCGTTCTCGGCCCGGACCGCTTCGACGACGCCTTCAAGACCTACATCCGCCGCTGGGCCTACAAGCACCCGCAGCCCGCCGACTTCATGCGGACCATGGAGGACGTCTCGGGCGAGGACCTCGACTGGTTCTGGCGCGAGTGGCTCTACGGCACGGACTCCTTCGACCAGGCGCTCGCCGGCGTGAGCGTCATCGACGGCCAGGCCGTCGCCGCGGTCCGCAACACCGCCCAGCTCGTCTTCCCGACGACCGTCGAGTTCACGTTCACGGACGGCTCGACCGAGCGCGCGACCATCCCCGTCGAGGCGTGGATGTCCGGCGACGAGGCGGCCGCCCGCCTCCCGCTGAACGGCCGGACCGTCCGCTCGGCCCGCCTCGACCCCGACGGCCGCCTGCCGGACACCAACCGCGCCAACGACTCGGCGACGATGTAGGCCAGCCCCCCGTCCAGACCGCGCATCACTCGTTCAACGCGTGGCCTGAACTGTCCCCCTTTAAGGGGGACAGCCCGAGCGCCTCGGAAGCGAGCCATCGACGTCGATTCGGGCTCGAAACCCCTTCTCGCGATGGGCGCTCTGGCGGGGGGTCTTCGCCCCGCACCCTTCTGATCCCGTCGCCGTAGCGGGCGGCTTCCTCCCTTTCCAGCTCCGATGCTCCACCGCGCCCTCGCGCTCGTCGCCCTCGTGCTCGCCGTCTCGGCGGCCGCCGCGGCGCAGTCCCCCGCCATCGGCGCGTGGGACCTTACGCTCTACGCCCCCGGCTCGACCGAGGTCTTCGACCGGGGCCGCCTCGTCATCCCGGTCCCCGGCGGGCAGGGCCAGTTCGGCCTCACGGGCCAGGGGTTCTCCGGCGACCTCGTCAACGCGACGCTGACCGGGACGGCGCCCGCCTTCTCGCTCGCCGCGACGCTCAACGTCGCCGGGCAGGCGCTCCCGCTCACGATCGCCGGGACGGTCTCGGGCAACTCGTTCACCGGCACGCTCCAGGCGGCAGGCCAGCCCGAGCTGCCCATCTCGGGCACGCGCGTCGATCCCAACGCGCCCGTCGCCGCCGCCGCTGCGCCGCCCGAGCAGACGCCCAACGCCGACATGTTCGCCACGCTGCCGCTCCCGACGCCGAGCGCGACGCGCATGGCCGACGGCCGCCCCGGCCCCGGCTACTGGCAGAACCGCACCGACTACCGCGTCCGCGTGAGCCTCGACTCGACCACGAACACGATCTCGGGCACGGTCACGCTGCGCTACACCAACAACAGCCCGGACCCGTTGCCCTTCCTCTGGATGCAGCTGGACCAGAACCTGTTCTCGGACGCGAGCCGCGGCCAGCGCTCCAACCCGAGCCCCCGTAACGCCGGCACGACCGACGCGTCGCAGGGCTACCGCCTCGGTGCCATCACCGTCGGCGGTCGGGCGGTGACGCCCGTCGTCACGGACACGCGCATGAAGCTCGACCTGCCCGCGCCTGTCGCGCCGGGCGGCGGCGTGGTCGAGGTCACGATCCCGTACACCTTCGTCGTGCCGCAGGAAGGGTCGGACCGCATGGGCCGCCTCACCACGCCGCGCGGCACGGTCTACAGCATCGCGCAGTGGTACCCGCGCGCCGCGGTCTACGACGACGTCCACGGCTGGAACACGCTGCCGTACCTCGGCCAGGGCGAGTTCTACCTCGACTACGGCGACGTCGACTACGAGATCACCGTCCCGGCGACGATGCACGTCGTCGCCACGGGCACGCTCCAGAACGAGTCCGACGTCTACACGCGCGCCCAGCGGGACCGTCTCGCCCGGGGCCGCCGCTCCGCCGAGCGCGTCTACGTGCTCGAGCCCGGCGAGGTCGGCACTGCCGCCGCATCGGTCCGCCTGACCGGCATGACGACGTGGAAGTTCAAGGCCGAGAACGTCCGCGACGTCGCGTGGGGCGCGTCGGCCGCCTTCATCCTCGACGCCGCCAACGCGGCCGTGCCGCAGGGCGACGGGACCACCAACAACGTCCTCATCATGAGCGCCTTCCCGCCCTCGGCGATGGGCACGGCCGACGAGCCCGGCTGGGAGGAGGCGACGCGCTTCGGGCGCGCCTCGATCCTCAACAACTCGCGCTGGTACCCCTACCCCTACCCCGTCGCGATCAACGTCGCCTCGAACGCGGGCGGCATGGAGTACCCGATGCTCCACTTCTCGAGCGCCCGCTCGCGCGGGACCGACCTCTACGAGGTCATCGACCACGAGCTCGGCCACAACTGGTTTCCGATGATCGTCGGCTCCGACGAGCGCCGGTTCGCGTGGATGGACGAGGGCATCAACACCTTCCTCAACCCGTTCTCGGTCACGACGTTCTACGACGAGATGGCCCCGGCCGGCTTCCCCGGCGCCGGCCAGGCGGAGCGCACGCAGGCCGTCGCCTTTACGGCGCCGGACACGTACGCTCAGATCTACCGCCAACTCGGCCGCTTCGACCAGACGCTGATGACGGCCCCGGACCAGCTCACCGGCCAGGGCCTCGGCCTCGACGCGTACATCAAGCCGGGCTTCGGCCTCACCGTCCTCCGCAACGCCGTCCTGGGCGCGGAGCGCTACGACGCCGCCTTCAAGACGTACATCCGCCGCTGGGCCTACAAGCACCCGCAGCCCGCCGACTTCTTCCGCACCATGGAGGACGTCTCGGGCGAGGACCTCGACTGGTTCTGGCGCGGCTGGTTCATGACGACCGACACCTACGACGCCGGCATCACCGCCGTCACCGCGGACGGCCCGACGGCGACGGCGACCGTCCAGAACATCGGCGGCCTCGTCTTCCCGACGACCGTCGCGTTCACGTTCTCGGACGGCTCGGTGGAGCGGACGATGGTCCCGGTCGAGTCCTACACGACGACGGACACCGTCCGCGCGAGCGTCCCGCTCAACGGCCGGACGCTCACGAGCGCCACGCTCGATCCAGACCACCTCCTGCCGGACACGGACCGGACGAACGACACGAAGGCGATGTGACGCGCCCCGGCGCCCACGCCGCGGCCGGCTCCGAAGTGTCGGGGCCGGCCGCAGCCGTTTCACACGGGGTGACACGACGTCCGCCCCGGCCCCGTCCGTAGGTTCGGAGCCCCCCGGTCCAGCCTGCCCGTGTCGACCACCGTCGAAGCCCCGTCCATCCCCGGCCTCGCCCTGCGCGACGGCGTCGCGCTCCGCGACGGCCAGTCCGCCTTCCTGCGCGCGTGGGCGGACGCGCTGGAGTCCGGCGAGCGCAACGCGCTCGGCGTGTTCGTGCCGGGCTACGGCAAGACCATCACCGCGCTCGCGTCCTTCCTCGTCGCCCGCGCGCTCGGCGTCGCGGACCGCCTCGTGGTCTTCGTCCCCCGCGGCAACCTCCGCGACCAGTACGCCGACGGCGACGAGCTCGCGCGCGTCTTCCACAACCTCGGCGCGCCGCCCGTCTCGTTCTGCGTCGCGGACTCGGACCGGGTCTTCCTCAAGAACCTCGACGTCGAGGTCGTGGTCACGACGTACCAGTACGCGAGCGGCGAGCGCGGCAACGACGCGCTCGTCGAGTTCTGCCGCCAGTCCAAGGCGCTGTTCGTGTTCGACGAGGTCCACCACCTCGCCACCGACGGCACGTGGGCGCGCGCCATCGAGCGCTTCCCGCACGCCGCGTCCGTCGCCCTCTCCGGGACGCCGCTCCGGTCCGACAACAAGACGCTTTTCGGCGTCCCGTTCACCACCGACGACGACGGCTTCCAGTACTATGAGGCGCTCCACGAGGTCTCGATGCGCCAGGCGCACACCGAGGGCGGCATCCTCAAGCGCGTCGACGCCCACGTCGTGGACTACACCGTGCGCATGGTGCGGACCGACACGGGCGAGGAGGTCGACCTGTCGCTGTCTGAGTTGCGCGAGATGGCGGACACGCCGCGCGACGTCGACACCTTCCTCGCGCGCAAGAAGCTCCGCTTCCACGACGTCTACCTCCAGACGCTGCTCGGCCCGGCCTTCGACCGCTTCGCCCAGAAGCGCGGCGCGCTCGCCCGGACCTTCGCACGGACGGGCCGGATGATGGACCCGGCCGCGCGCAACCACCAGATGCTCGTCATCGCGATGAGCAACATCCACGCCGCGGCCATCCTCCAGCACATCAAGCGTCACTACCCGGACGTGATCTCGGCCCGCATCGGCCAGGACGTCCCCGCGCAGGAGCGCCAGACGACGCTCGACGCCTACCGCCGCGGCGACATCGACGTCATGGTGCAGGTGGACATGATCGGCGAGGGCACGGACATCAAGCCCATCTCGGTCCTCGTCAAGGCCGACCTCGTCCGCGCGCTCGGCAAGACGATGCAGCAGGTCTTCCGCGGCATGCGCCACGTCCCCGGCTGGCCCGACGACGCCAACCGCTGCGACCTCTACGCCGCCGACGACTCGGGCGTCGTGGACACGCTGCGCTGGATCGCGGCCGAAGAGCAGGCCGGCGTCAAGCGGACGTCCAAAGGGGGCGGCGAAGGCGTCGCGGTGCCGACCGAACGCGAGATTCAGCACTCGGTCTGGGAACTCAAGTCCGTCACGCAGGGCGCCTCGCAGACGACCTCGATCGAGCAGATGCCGGGCTACAAGAACGCCGCGCAGTTCCACGCTGCGCCGCCCGTCCCCGAGGCCCGCCCGCAGGCGCTCGACATCGCCAAGCGCGAGCGCGCCCTCCGCCGCGAGTGCGCGACGCTCGCCCGCGACCTCGCCTTCGCCCTCGACGCCCCCGCCCGCCCGATCTCGGCCCGCGACATCCACCGGATCGCCAAGGAGCGCATCGCCAAGGCCCAGGGCGACCTCAGCCTCGGCGAGCTCGAGCGCAAGAAACTCTGGCTCGAGCGCTCGATCAAGGCCGGGCGGATGGTGTGAGTGACAGGTTCGGGGGTACTTGGTACGAGGTCCCGAGTCTGACAGGCTGCTCATCTTCAACTGCGCCACCTGGTACCCTGAACCCCGACCCTCGTACCCCCGCTCTCCTCGCCGTCGACCTCGGCCTGCGCACCGGCTTCGCGGCCTTCGCCCGCGATGGTAGGCTCGTCTGGGCGCGCTCGCAGAACCTCGGCACGCGGACGCGCCTGCGCGCCGCCGCCAACGCTGTTCTCGACGGGCTTCCCGAGGTCAAGCGCGTCGTGCTCGAAGGCGGCGGCGACCTCGCGCGCCTCTGGGTCGGCGTCGCCGAGAAGCGCGGCCTGCGCGTCCGCGTCATCGACGCCGGCGTCTGGCGGCGGACGCTCCTGCTGCCGCGCGAGCAGCGCTCCGGCACGGACGCCAAGGCGGCGGCGGACGGGCTCGCCCGCGCCGTCATCGCGTGGTCCGGCGCGCCCGCGCCCAAAGGCGCCCTGCGCCACGACGCCGCCGAGGCCGTCGCCATCGGCCTCTGGGCCGTACTCGACGCCGGCTGGCTCGACGCCATCCCCGAGCCCGTCCGCCGCCGCTGACGCCCGGACTCCCGGTAACGCTCCCCCCTCCTGGCCAGGAGGGGCTGGGGGTGGTGGACCGAGCGAGCACGAGCCTGGCAGATTGAGCAGTCCGCGCATCCGACAACCGGGGCGCTCGCACTCGGTGAGACCTGGATGGAGACCGCCCCGCGTAACGTCTCCGTAACCCGTATCCCGTCTCCCGTGGCGAGTCTTGCGGTCCACCCCGACCCCCTCGCCGTGGCATCCGACCTCACGCTTGGCACCGCCGAACTCGGCCGCTCGACCTTCTGGGACAGCCTCCGCGACGAGCGCAGCTTCATCGCCTTCATCGGCGTCGCCTTCGTCGTCGCCGCCGCCGCGACGCCCTACCCCGACGCCGCGCGATGGGTCGGCTTCCTGCTCGCGGCCTACTCGACCGTCGCCAACGACTCGATCCAGACCGTCGGCACGTTCATCGCATCGAACGGGCACCGCCCGTGGTGGGTGCTGTGGCTCTTCATCGGCGGCGTCTTCCTCGCGACCGTCGTCGCCGGCTTCGTCACCGCCGAGACCGCCGGCGACGTCTCGTACGGCCGCCTCTCGACGCCGGCCTTCAGCCAGACGCCCGCGTCGTTCAACGTCCTCCAGATCGCGGCGCCCCTGTTCCTGCTCATCCTCACCCGGATGCGCATGCCCGTCTCGACGACCTTCCTCATCCTGACGTGCTTCGCGACCGAGGCCAGGGGCGTGTCGGACGTGCTCGAGAAGAGCCTCTACGGCTACGGCATCGCCTTCGTCTTCGGTGCCGTCGTGTTCGCCGCGACCGCCGGCGCATTCCGCCGCGCCCAGGCGACCGAACCGAGCCGCTGGTGGGTCCCCGCGCAGTGGCTCTCGACGGCCGCGCTCTGGGTCTCGTGGATCCAGCAGGACATGGCCAACCTCGCCGTCTACCTCCCGCGCCAGCTCTCGCTCGCCGAGTTCGCCGTCTTCGCCGCCGCCATCTTCCTCGGCCTCGGCCTGCTCTTCCGCCTCCGCGGCGACCGCATCCAGCGCGTCGTGACGGAGAAGTCGGCTGTGGTCGACATCCGCGCCGCGACGCTGATCGACCTCGTCTTCGCCGCTATCCTGTTCGGCTTCAAGGAGGTCTCGACCATCCCGATGTCCACGACGTGGGTCTTCATCGGCCTGCTCGCCGGCCGCGAGCTGGCGTTCATCCTCATGCGCGCCGCCGACCGACCGCTGCGCGAGGGCCTGCGCATCGCCGGCCGCGACCTCCTCTTTGCCTCGATCGGCCTCGTGGTTTCGATCGGGATCGCGTTCTTCGCCAACCCGGTCTTCCGCCGGGTGCTTACCGGTGACTGATGGTCGAGATCGAACACGACTTCTTCTGCCCCTACTGCAATGCGCCCATCTCGATGCTGCTGGACCCGACGGTCCCGGCGCAGCGCTACGTCGAGGACTGCGAGGTCTGCTGCAACCCCATCGAGATCGACTACGCGATCGAGGACAACGCCGTCGTCCGCTTCGACGCCCACAGCATCGAGCAATGAGGGCAGCGGGGCGAAGTGGACCGCGCCGACGTCAACCGCCTTCCCCCACTCTTGTCATCCTGAACTCGTTTCAGGATGACATAGTTTTTGACGGTGTGCTGACCAGAAGCCGGCGAGGCAGACGCACTCCAGCCGCCTGACTCCACCCGTCACCCCGTCAGCTCCCGCTCACTGGCAGCGTGACGACGAACGTGGCGCCGTCGCCGGGCGTGTCGCGGTAGTCGAGGCGGCCGGCGTGGCCTTCGGTGACGATGTCGTAGGCGAGCGAGAGGCCGAGGCCCGTGCCCTGGCCCGCGGGGCGCGTGGTGTAGAACGGCTCGAAGATGAGCGCGTGCGCGTCCGGCGCGATGCCCACGCCGTTGTCCTCGACGGTGACCTCGACGGACGCGTCGCCGGTCCGGCGAACGGCCAGCGTGAGCGTCGGCGTCCAGCCGTCGGGCGGCGCGAGGGCGCGGTCCGAGAGGCCCAGGAAGGCGTTGCTGATGAGGTTGGTGAAGGCTCGCCGCAACGCGCCCGGTGCGGCCTCGATCTCGACGTCGTCGCCCTCGCGGACGAGCCGGAGGCCGCCGGGCGCCACCTCCTGCGCGTCGATGATCGCGGCATCGAGCACCTCGCTCAGCCCGACCTGCCCGCGCGGCCCGCCGATGGCGCGCGAGTGCTCCAGCATGCCCGTCACGATGTCGTTGGCGCGCCGCGCGTGCTCGTCGACGCGAGCGGCGTTCGAGGCGAGCAGCGCGAGCGTCTCGGAGGCGGCGGCGGCAGCGGCGGGGTCCGCGATCGGGTGCGTGTCGAGAATCTCCCGCAGTTCGGCGATGAGGTCCACGGCCAGCCCGGAGAAGCCGACGACGAAGTTGAGCGGGTTGCGGATCTCGTGCGCGATGCCGGCCGTGACGCGGCCGAGGCTGGAGAGCTTCTCGGTCTGGACGAGCTGGCGCTGGGCGGCGCGGAGCTCGCCGAGGGCGTCGATGAGGCGGCCGTTGGCGTCGGCGAGGGCCTCGGCGCGGGCGGTCTCGGCGCGCTTGGCCTCACGCAGGCGCTCCGTCTCGAAGCGGACCTGCATCGTCTGGAGGCGACTGCGCGTCTGCGCGTCGAGCACGGCCTCGTGGGCCTCCATCTGGGCGCGGGCGGCGGCGAGCGCGCGCGTCGGGTCGCCCAGGGCGGCGTAGGCGTCTACGAGCACGCCGCAGACCTGCGCCTCGCGTGGCCGCGCGCCGACGGACGCGGCCAGGGCGCGCGCCTCGTCGAGCGCCTCGATGGCCTCGGCCGGGCGCCCGAGCGCGACCAGCGCCTGCCCGATGTGGAGCAGGCTCGTGCTCTGCGCGTGGCGGTTGGCGAGCGCGCGCCGCCGGCCGAGCGCCTCGCGGTGCAGCGCCAGCCCGGCCTCGAGGTCGCCGCGGATGCGGGCCGTCGTGCCGAGGTCGTCCAGCACGCGGGACTCTCCCACGATGTCCTCGAGGCGGTGGAAGACCGTCAGGGCGGAGCGGAGCGATGCCTCGGCCGCGTCGGCGTCGCCGCGGACAAGGTAGGCCGCGCCCATGCTCGTCTCGGCGCGGGCGCGGCCGAAGTCCGATCCGCCGGCCGTGAACGCCTCGCGCGCCTGCTGCGCGGCGTCGAGCGCGCGGTCGGCGTCGCCGAGGTCTGCGTAGGCCGTGCTGAGGCCGTTGAGCGTCCAGCCCTCGGCGACGCGGTC
This sequence comes from Rhodothermales bacterium, assembly GCA_038233965.1. Lineage (GTDB taxonomy): Bacteria > Bacteroidota > Rhodothermia > Rhodothermales > Rubricoccaceae > DASVSE01. Next base: position 20,210 of record JBBSUZ010000012.1, read on the forward strand.
GCCGGAGGCACGGACAGCCTCGAGGTTGGCCAGCCCGCCGGCGAGCGCCTCCTCGTAGAAGCCGAGGCTCATGTGCGCGCCCGCGAGCGCGGCCCGCGCCGAGAGCGCGTCGTCGGTCATCCCGAGCGACTCGAACCGGGCGATGGCCTCGGCGAGCAGCGGCAGCGCGGCCTCGTTCTCGGACAGCACGAACAGCGCGCGACCCCGCAGGCCCGCCGCTCGCGCCTGCCCGATGGCGTCGCCGAGGCGGGTCGCGAGCGCGTAGGCCTCGGTGCCGAGCGCCAGTTGACGTTCAGCCTCCGCGAGCGGCAGCGAGGCCGCGAGCGCGTTCAGGGCGCGCACGCGCGGGACGCCCTCGGTGTCCCCGATCTCGTCGAGCGCAGCCGTGCGGCGCGCGACCTCCTCGGGCAGTGCCGGCGTGATGCGGAAGACGGGCGCGGCGGTGGGCTCCATCAGTGGCGGTACTCGCGGATGAGGGCCGCGATGCGGTCGTCGCTCATCGGCTTCGCGTCGCCACCCGATGTAGGCTTGGGCGACGCGGGCGTTGCAGCCGGAGCAGCCGGCGTGGCAGCGGCAGCGGGCGGCGTGTTCGGAGCAGCGGGCGCGGACGACGCGGCGTTTCCGGCGCGGGCGAGCAGGTTTGCCTCGATCCGTTCCATCCACGATCCGGGCTCGGCCGCGGGCGCCGAGCGCGCATCCACCGTGCGGACCGGCTGCGGCCGTGCCGGCGTGGCGCCCGTGCTCCGCGTCCCACTCGCTCGTGCTCCCGTGCTCCCGCGCGTCTCGGTCCGTGCTCCCGCCGCGCCTATCGGGTTGCCGTCGGCGTCGTTGAGCGGGTGCGCCTCGAAGGCGATGCGCTTGACGTCCACGAGGTGCATCGGGCCGACGTTGTCGCTCGTGATCGAGCCGCCGACGGCGCCCGGCCCGAGCGTCATCGCCGGGAACAGGTCGGTCGTCATGCCGACCGAGCCCAGCGCGGCGACCGTGTTGATGACGATGCGCATGGCGGGCTTGTAGAGCGCGAACTGCTCGATGACGCGGTCCGCCGTCGCGTGGAGCGCGAGCGTGTGCCCGACGCCGCCGAAGTGCAGGATCTCGAGGCAGCGCTCGCAGCCGGCCTCCCAGCCGTCGGCGGTGTAGAAGGAGAGGATGGGCGAGAGCGTCTCCATCGAGAGCGGCTCGGCCTTGCCGACGGTGTCGACCTCGGCGATGAGCGCCTGCGTGGCGTCCGGCACTGCGAAGCCGGCCATCTCGGCGATGCGGCACGGGCTCTGCCCGACGATCTCGGTGTTGAAGACGCCGCCGGGCTTGATGATCGCGCGCAGCTTGGCCGTCTCGTCGGGCGAGCAGACGTGGCCGCCGCGCGCGCGCATCGCGTCCAGCAGCTTGGTCCGGATCGGCGAGTCGGCGACGACCGAGCGCTCGGTCGAGCAGAGCGTGCCCCAGTCGAAGGCGGTCCCGGTGAGGATGTCTGCGGCCGCCTTGTTGATGTTGGCCGAGCGGTCCACGTAGGCCGGGACGTGTCCCGAGCCGACGCCGTAGGCCGGCTTCCCCTTCGAGTAGGCTGCGCGCACCATCGGCCCGCCGCCGGTCGCGAGGATGACGCGCGTGAGCGGGTGCTCCATGAGCGCGTCCGTCGCCGCGAGCGAGACGTTGGTGAGGCAGTGGAAGAGGCCCTCGGGCGCGCCGGCCGCGACGGCCGCCTCGGCGACGATGCGCGTCGCCTCGGCCGTGCACCGCGCCGCGCGCGGGTGCGGGCTCATCACGATCGCGCAGCGCGCCTTCGCCGCGAGGATCGCCTTGTACATCGCCGTCGCGGTCGGGTTGGTGCTCGGCACGAGCGCGGCGACGACGCCCATCGGCGTCGCGACCTCCCACACGGTGTCGGTCTTGCGGATGATGCCGGCCGTCTTCATGCCGGCCATGCGCGCAGCCAGGGTCCGCGTGGCGAAGAGGTTCTTCTGGATCTTGGAGTCGACGCGTCCGAAGCCCGTCTCCTCGACGGCCAGCCGCGCGAGCGGCTCGGCGGCGGCGGCGCCGGCGTCGACCATCGCGGCCACGATTCGGTCGACGTCTTCCTGCGGGAATGTCGCGTAGCGTTTCTGTGCAGCGTGCGCGGCGACGAGCGCGTCACGTACGTCCTGGATCGAGGCGAGGTCGGCGTCCATCGGGCGGGGCGGGTCGGAACGGAGGCTGCAAAGTAGGAACGCCCCACCGCGCGGGCCGCCGGCCGGGCGCGGGCGCGCCGGAACGCCTAAACTGGGGCGGAACCGCGGGCCGGCGGCGTCGTGCCGGGTGGCATACCGTTTGCGCGCCGCCTCTCAGACCTCTCCTCTGCCCATGCCTGCCGCTCCGCTCTCGCCCTCGGGCCTGCCCACCGTCGACACCCGCTGGGGCGGCCTCGCCGCCGGCGAGTCGTACCTCCTTATCGGACGCGTCG
>JBBSUZ010000013.1:0-22545 GCA_038233965.1 Rhodothermales bacterium
CCGGGCACAGCATGATGTGCCGCTACGGGACGGGTGGGTTAGCCCGTCGGCGGCCGCGGTCGCAACCGGCCTATGCCGGATCGTCAGTCGCCGCGGGCGGCGGCGAGGCTGTCCGTGAGCCGCGCAAGCGTGCGCTCGATCTCGGGCTCCATCGCGGCGCAGGACGAGTCGGCCGTGACCTGCCAGCGGGCCGCGTCGGCGGGACGCCCGGCCTCGCCGTAGAACATCGCGGCGGCGTTGGCCTCGGCGCACGCCTCGCTGAGGCGGCGCTCGCCGTCGGCCGTCCGGTACGACGTCACCGATTCCTCCGCCATCGTGACCCGATCGGCTTTCTGGTCGGGCGTGAGCGCGAGCATGGCCGCCGTGTCGATGGCGGGTTCGATGCGCATCGCGGGGACGCTGGTCTGAGGCGCGGGCGCATCGGACGAGCAGCCTGCGAGGCCGACGAGGGCGAGTGCGGTGAGCCGGAGCACGGAAGGGGAGCGCATGGGTCAGGCTGGCGTGGCGTTTTCCGGGTGACGGCCGACGATGCCCGCGTAGAGGGCTTCGACGGCTGCCGTGTCGGCCGCAAGATCGCCGCTGACGGCGACCGCGCCCAGCGCGAGCAGGCGGCGCTCCGACCGCGTCCGGCCCCAGTCGAAGGCGAGGACGGCGACGGGCACGCCGGCGGCGACGGCCGTCCGGTGCCAGCCCGTCCGCCAGCCCGTCCCGCGGGCGCGCGTGCCCTCGGGCGAGATCGCGATCCAGAGCGGTCGCCCCTCGGCCGCGGCTGCGTCGAAGCGTTCGGTGAACTGTGCGACGGCCCCGCCGCCGGGCTCGCCCGTCGTGCTGCGCCGCAGCGGGAACGCCCCGAACAGACGCATGAAACCGCCCAGTCCGTACCGAAACAGCGAGTGCTTCACCGCGATCGTCGGCCGCAGCCCGACGATCGTGACGCCGGCCATCGCGATGATGCCGTCGAGGTTGGACGTGTGCGGCCAGCCGACGAGCACGGCGCGCGGTGTGTTCGCGAAACCGCCGGCGAGGCGGACGCCGAGCGTTGCCAGGATCAGCCTCGCGCCCCAGCGCACGAGGAGTGGGTACGGCCGCTGCGGGAGGCCCGGCGGGAGCGCGGGCATCGGCACGAGCGGGGGCAGGACGGCAGGTGACGCCTGCGTCGCCTCCGTCATCGGACGACCGTGAGGGTCGCACTGGCTGACGCCCGCCCGGCCGTCACGCGGCAGACGTAGACGCCCGCCGCGAGGTCCGGCACGCCGAGCGGCAGCACGTGCTCGCCGGCCCCGACCGTGTCTACCGTCGCCACGACCGCCCGCCCGAGGGCATCGGAGCAGCGGACGGCGACCGTCGCCGCCTCGGCCAGCGTCACTCGCAACGCAGGGTCGGCCGACGGGTTGACGGCCGGGGCGACGCGGAGCGCGCCGGTCTCGACCGTAGGCTCGGACGCCACCGCGCGGCCGGGGATGAGCGGGATCAGGACGTCGTCGATGTGCGCGCGCCAGTTGCCCCACGAGTGGCCCTCGGGCACCTCGAGGTAGGTCACCGCCTGCCCGCGCCCGACCAGGATCGTCCGCATGCGCTGCGCCTCGGCCTGCGTGTCGCGGATCGTGCCTGCCGTCATCGCGATGCGGAGCATGCCCGGCGCCGCCTGCTGCATCAGCGTGTAGATCGTCGGCCCCGACCCCCACGCGGCGTTCTCGCTGATCCAGAACGCGGGCGAGTGGATGGCGAGGCGGCCGAAGACGTCGGGGTGCGTCGCGCCGAGGTAGGCCGAGAAGAGGCCGCCGAGGCTCGTCCCGAGGATCACGCGCGAGTCGCGGTCCGGGCGCGTCCGGTAGGCGGCGTCGATGGCCGGGACGAGGCGGTCGGCGACGAACGTCGCGTAGGCCGCGTTGTTGACGTAGAGCTCCTGCCGGCGGTTCTGGCCGCTGCTCGTGCCGCCGTCGCGCGGGTCGATGAACACGACGACGCACGGCTCGATGAGGCCCTGCGCGATGGCGTTGTCGAGGACCGTGCGCATCGCGCCGAGCGCGTCGTCGGCGTACTCGTGGCCGTCGGTGACGTAGACGGCGGGCAGGCGGTCGGCGGAAGCGGCGTAGCCGGCGGGCGTCCAGACGCGGTACACGACCGCAGCGGGCAGGCCGGTGCCGCTCAGCGTCTGCGCCGCGCCGAGCGCGCCCTGCGGGACGCCCGCCACGCGGACCGTCAGCGGCTCCTGCCGCCACAGGGGCATCCGCAACTCGGAGTTGGGCCCGGCGCCGCCGCTCTGCTGGAACGGGTTGGCCGCGTCCAGCCGCCAGTCCGACCCGTTGACCACGATCTTGTAGTCGACGCGCGCGGCCGCGTCGAGGCGGTCCATGCGCAGCCAGAGGTCGCTCTGGCCCTGCCGCGCGAGGGCGGCGGCGGTGGGGCTCCAGCCCGTGTGGTCGCCCGCGACGCTCACGGTCGACGCCGTCCCGCGCCAGACGAAGACGGCCGTGTCGCCCGCGACGTACGGGACGCGGCTCGTCGCCTGGCCGGGCCGGAGCGAGGTCCACAGTGCGGAGACGGCCGCCGCACGGGCGGCGGGATCGGCGATGGCGCCCGCCTGCGCCGCGGCGTCGATCAGCGCCCGCGCGGACGCGGGCTGGGCGCGCACGGACGGCGCGGCGGCGGCGAGGAGAACGGCGAGCAGTGCGAGACGCATCGGTGTTGGAAGGGCGACGTGCAAACTACGGGCAGGGAGCCGGCGTCAGGCGGATCACTCCGGCGCGCGGTAGGCGAGCAGGCGGAGCGCGTTGGCGACGACGACGAGCGTCGAGCCCTCGTGCAGCGCGACGGCCGGGCCGATGTGCAGGCCGAGCAGCGTCGCCGGGACGAGGAAGGCGACCATGCCGAGGCTCAGCCACAGGTTCTGGCGGATGATGCGGCGCGTGCGGCGGCTGAGGCCGACCGCGAACGGCAGCTGTGCGAGGTCGTCCGACATCAGCGCGACGTCGGCCGTTTCGAGCGCGACGTCCGAGCCCGCCGCGCCCATCGCGATTCCGACCGTCGCCGCGGCCATGGCCGGGGCGTCGTTGACGCCGTCGCCGACCATCGCGACCGACCCTTCGGCCGCGAGCGCGCGGATGGCCGCGACCTTGTCGTCGGGCAGCAGGTCGCCGCGGGCCTCGTCGAGCCCGACCGCACGCGCGACGGCGTCCGCGACGCGCTGGTTGTCGCCCGAGAGCATCAGCATCCGCGTTACGCCGACGCCGCGCAGGCGCGTGAGCGTGGTTCTGGCGCTCGCGCGCGGGGCGTCCATCAGCCCGACGACGCCGAGGAAGCGGTCGCCCTGCTGGACGACGAACGTCGTGCGCCCATCCGCTTCGAGACGCTCGACGTCGGTGCGGACGCCCTCGGGCAGGGCGTCGAACATGGCCGATTTGCCGACGGCGACGGGCTCGCCGCCGACGGTGGCCTTGATGCCGAATCCGGTGACGCTCTCGAGGTCGTGCGCCTCGACCCGGTCGGTCTGTGCCGCATCGGCGTAGGCCACGACGGCGCGGGCGAGCGGGTGGTCCGAGAGGCGCTCAACGGCGGCCGTCGGCGCGAGCAGATCCGCTTCGGTGACGCCCTCAGCCGGGACGACGTCCGTCACGCGCGGCGCGCCTTCGGTGAGCGTGCCCGTCTTGTCGAACGCGATCGAGGTGACGGAGCCGAGCGCTTCGAGCGGTCCGCCGCCCTTGACGAGCACGCCCGACCGTCCGGCCCGGGCCACGCCCGAGAGGACGGCCGAGGGCGTCGCGATGGCGAGCGCGCACGGGCTCGCGGCGACGAGCACGGCCATCGCGCGGTAGAATGAGACGGCAAAGGGCTCGGCGATGATGCCGAGCGCCTTGAGCGCCGGCGGGCCGACGAGCAGCAGGCCGACGAGCGCGAGCACGGCCGGCACGAAGATGCGCTCGAAGCGGTCCGTGAAGCGCTGCGTCGGGCTCGTCTGCGTGTCCGCCTCGGCCACCATCGTCGCGACGCGCGCGAGCGTCGAGTCCGACGCGAGGCGCGTCACGACGACGTCGAGCGCGCCCGCGCCGTTGATGGTGCCGGCGAAGACGCGGCTCTCGGGGCCAACGCGATCGGGCGCAGCGAGCGCAGCGGCGGCGTCCGTGACCGGCTGCTTGTCGACCGGCACGCTCTCGCCCGTGACGGGCGCCTGGTTGACCGCGCTCGTGCCCTTCGCGACGAAGCCGTCGGCCGGCAGGCGGGCGTTGGTCTTCACGACGACCGTGTCGCCGACGCGCAGGTCACCGACGGGCACCTCCGCTTCCGTGCCGTCGCGGCGGACGGTCGCGGTCTCGGGCGCGAGTTCGGCGAGAGCCTCGATCGCGCGCCGCGCGCGGCCCATCGCGAACCCTTCGAGCGCGTGCCCGATCGAGAACAGCGCGAGCAGCAGCCCGGCCTCGAACCACTTGCCGAGCGCCGCCGCGCCTGCCGCCGCGACGATCATCAGGAAGTCGATCTCGAAGCGCCCGGCGCGGATCGACCCGACGGCCTCACTCACGGTGAACCAGCCGCCGAAACAGATAGAAGCGACGTAGAGGCCGAACGGGACAGCGTCTGGGACGTCCGCGAACGCGCCGAGCGCCCAGCCGAGGGCGACGCAGACGCCGGCGAGGCCGGCGAAGATGATCTCGGTCCGCTCGCCGAAGATGCCGCCGTGGCTGTGCGCGCCCGACGCCTGGCCGTGTCCGCCGGGACCGTGATCGTGCCCGTCGTGGCCGGCCTCGCCGTGGTCGTGACCGGCGTGATCGTCTTGAATCTGGACGTCGAGAGGCTCGGGGCGCAACATGTCGGGCGGGGGTGAGGCCCGTCCTACGGCCGACCGGGCGTCAGGATCTTGCGCCGACGCTGACGATGCCCTCGCGGCCCGCCAGGACGCCGGCGACGGTCTTGACGACGAGCACGGCGACGAGCGAGAGCAGCGGGACCGTCCAGCCGGACGTCGCGTCGTGCAGCGCGCCGACGACGGCGGGGCCGGTCGCGGCGACGAGGTAGCCGACGGACTGCGCCATGCCCGAGAGCTCGGCCGACGTCTCGGCGTCGGCTGCGCGGAGCGCGATCAGCAGGAGCGACAGCCCGAACGAGCCGCCGAGGGCGAACCCGATCCCGCCGACCCACAGGCCCGCCAGCGCCGTCCCGGGCATCATGAGGCCGGCGATGCCGATGCCCTCGATGAGCATGAGCGCGGCGATGGCCGCGACCTGGTTCGTGCGCCGGCCGGCCCACAGCGGGACGAGCGCCGAGCCCGCGATGCCCGTGCCCTGAGAGAGCGCGAGCATCCAGCCCGCCTCCTCGGCCGAGAGGCCGCGCGCCTGCAGCAGGTCCGGCACCCACGCCAGGATGACGTAGAACGTGAACGACTGGAGGCCCATGAAGAGGGCGACGGCCCACGCGATCCGCGAGCGCCCGAGGTCTTTGAGCGACGCCAGCACGCTGCCGCGCGGCACCACGGGCGCGCGGCGGCTGATCTGCGGCGCCCACACGACGAGCCCGACGACCGCGAGCACAGCCCACGCGCCGAGCGCCACACGCCAGCCACCGGTCGCGGCCATCAGCGGCACGCTCGCGCCGGCCGCGAGCGTCGCCCCGACGCCCATCGCCGACGAGTACAGGCTCGTCATCGGGCCGACCCGGTCGGAGAAGTCGCGCTTGACGAGGCTCGGCAGCAGCACGTTTCCGAGCGCGATGCCGACGCCGAGCACGACCGTCCCGCCGAACAGCAGCGCCGTCCCGGGAATCGAGCGCACGAGGATGCCGCCCGCGATCAAGGCGAGGGCCAGCCCGAGCGCGCCCTCGACGCCCAGCCGCCGCGTCGCGACGGGCGTCAGCGCGGAGACGAGTCCGAACGCGAGCAGCGGCAGCGTCGTGATCAGCCCGAGCGCCGTGTTCGAGAGGCCCGTGTCGTCTCGCATCGCCGCCACGAGCGGGCCGACGGCGGCGAGCGCCGGGCGCAGGTTCAGGGCGACGAGCACGATTCCGGCGACGAGAAGCGCGCGGGACGGGCGGACGGAAACGGACGTGGACATTCGGACGGATCGGACGAGGCCCGGCAGGATCGCCACGCTAGGCCCCGCCGCTGCATCACCCGGCCGAATCCGCCGGATTCAGACAGAGCAGGGAAGTGGGATGTAAGAGAACCGACTCCCCCAACTCCCATTTGCCCATCCCACATCCCACATCCCGCATCCCGCATCCCCCATCCCGCATCACGTCCCCTCAGCCCAGCACGTCCGTCCGGAACGTGTCGTCGGCGCGGACGGAGCGGACGAAGGCAGCCAGCAGGGCGACCGTGTGCGCGACGTCGCCGAGGTCGACGGTTTCGACAGTCGAGTGCATGTAGCGCATCGGGACCGAGACGAGGGCGGCGGGGATGCCCGCGCGGCTCGTAAAGATGACGTCGGTGTCGGTGCCCGAGTAGCGGCTCGACGACTCGTGCTGGAGCGGGATGCCGGCCTCCTCGGCGACGTCGATGAGGCGCTGGACGACGGCCGGGTGATTCACCGTCCCGTGCGTGACCGTCGGTCCGCCGCCGAGCGTGACGGAGCCGTGCTTGGCCGCGTCGATGCCGGGCGAGTCGGTCGCGTGCGTGACGTCGAGGACGACGGCGACATCCGGCCGGATGGCGTGCGTGGCCATCTTGGCGCCGTTGCCGCCGATCTCCTCCTGGACGGCGTTGAGGGCGACGGTCGTCGCGGCGGGCTGTTCGCCGCTGAGGCGTTCCATGACGCGGGCGAGGACGAAGCCGCCCAGACGGTTGTCGAGCGCACGGCCGGCGACCCGGTTCTGGCCGACGCGCTCGGCCGCGTCCGCGTAGACGCCGGGCTGGCCGATGCGGAGGCCGAGCGCCGCCACGCCCGACGCGTCGACTGCGCCGACATCGACGAAGAGCTCCTCGATCTTCGGGACCTTCTCGTCGTCGCGGTCGCGGATGTGGATCGCGGTGTTGCCGAGGATGCCCGGGACGGGCCCGTGCGTGCCGGCGAAGACGATGCGGCGGGCGCGGGCGATGGCGTGGTCCGAGCCGCCGATGCGGTCCACGCGCAGGAAGCCGTCGTCGGTGACGTGCTTGATGGCGAAGCCGATCTCGTCGGCGTGGGCCTCGATCAGGACGCGCGGGCCGCCGGTCCCGTCGAGCGTCGCCCACGCGCTGCCGTAGGCGTCGGCCTCGACACGGGTCGCGAACGGTCGGACGTGGCGGACCCACAGGCGCTGACCGGGTGCCTCGAAGCCGGTGGGCGAGGGCGTCGCGAGGAGGTCGAAGAGGAAGCCGAGGTCGGCGTCTGTGAAGGGGAGGTCGCTCATTCGGTCGGGTTGTTTCGTGTGTTGTCTTGTCCAATCGAGTCGGCAGGAGGTTGTGGCGACGCGGGCGACGCTCCTTCCCCTCTGCCACCCCCGGCCCCTCGTGTGGGCGGCGCCGTCGCCGCGCGGTCAGGAGGGGAGCCGGATGATGCTTCGCAAGGCGAGGGTCAGGGACCCTTGCGAGCCTGCCGACATGGAGCGTGCTACTCGACCGGCTCGAAGGTGCCGGGGCAGGCGAGGCGGGCGAGGTCGAGGTTGGCGGGGGCGTAGGTCGTGTAGACGAGCTCGCGGTCGGGGTCCGACGGCCGGCGGAAGGTGCAGGTCGCGATGCGGCCGGAGGTGGGACACGCGGTGGCACGGAAGGTCGCGCCGGGCGCACTCGCGCAGTTGGCGGCGGCGGTGGCCGGCGTCCACGCCGGGCCGGTGTAGGCGAAGCAGTAGCCCTCGGCCGGGCGGACATCGCACCTGGCCGTCGGCGTGTCGAGGCCGGGATCGGGCGGATGTGCGGCTGCCCGGGCAGGCGGGCGCGCCGTGGGAGCGGGTGGCCGCGGAGCCAGAGGCCGCGGAGCGGGCTCGGCAGAACGGCTCGGCGCGGCGACGGGCGGGTCGAGGCGCGGCGGGGCGACGGTGTCGAACACCATCGCGGCCGGGTCGAGTGGCGCCGGTGCAGCTGTGCGCAGCGTGTCCGGTACGCGCGGCGGTGCAAGCGCGGGCGGGAGGGACGTCCTCGGCTGAACGTCCGTGACCCGGACGGGCGCGTCTGGCGGGGCGGGGTCACGGCCGCAGCCACACGCGAGCGTGCCCGTCGCGAGGAGGAGGAAGACGGCCGGGCGGATGCGCGCCGCGGTCAGCGTAGGCGTCATTCCGGAGTCTACGGCGCCGGCACACACATGGCGAGTGCCCCCGATATGCCCTTGCGTCACGCGCCGCGGACGAGCCGGGCGATGATGTCCTCGGCCGAGACGCCCTCGGCCTCGGCGGCATAGTTCGTCACGATGCGGTGCCGCAGGACGGGCAGCGCGGCCCGGTCGACGTCGTCGGCGGTCGGTGTGAGGCGGCCGTCGAGGAGCGCGAGCGCCTTGCCGGCGAGCACGAGTACTTGGCTGGCGCGCGGGCCGGCGCCGTACGAGAGCCACTCCGAGACGAACGCCGGCGTCCCGTCGCGCCCGGGCCGCGTCGAGGCCGCGAGGCGGACGGCGTGCTCGACGACGGAGTCCGCGACGGGCGCGTTGCGGACGAGCTGCTGGTACGCGAGCAGGTCCGCGCCCGTCAGGACGGGCTGGATGGGCTCGGGTTCGGCGCCGGTCGTCTGGCGCACGATCGCGACCTCGTCCGCGAACGGCGGGTAGTCGAGGACGAGCGTGAACATGAAGCGGTCGAGCTGCGCCTCGGGGAGCGGGTACGTGCCCTCCTGCTCGATCGGGTTCTGGGTCGCGAGGACGAAAAAAGGCCTGGGCAGCTCGAGCGCTTTGCCCTGCGCGGTGACGTGGCCCTCCTGCATCGCCTCGAGGAGCGCGGCCTGCGTCTTGGGCGGCGTCCGGTTGATCTCGTCCGCGAGGACGACATTGGCGAAGAGCGGGCCCTCGACGAACCGGAAGCGGCGGCGGCCGGTCTGCGGGTCCTCCTCGATGATCTCCGTGCCCGTGATGTCGCCCGGCATGAGGTCCGGCGTGAATTGGATGCGGCTGAACGAGAGGTCGAGGGCCGACGCGAGCGAGCGGATGAGCAGCGTCTTGGCCAGCCCCGGCACCCCGACGAGGAGCGCGTGGCCGCGTGCGAGCAGCGTCACCAGCAGCCCCTCGACGGCCTCGTCCTGCCCGACGACCTGCCGGGCGATTTCGGCGCGGAGGCGGCGGGCCGTGTCGGCGAGCTGCGCGGCGGCGTCGGGGTGCGTCGGGTCGACGGGCATGCGGGGGAGGGATGCGGGATCGGAGATGCGCTGAAGATCGGACAACGGGTCGGGCCGGAGACGTGCCCCGCTCGGCTCGAGCCTCTCTCAAAACATGTCATCCTGAACCCGGTTCAGGATCTGCATTTCAGCCAGCGGTCGGCGGAAGAAAACGGAACTACACCGTCATCCTGAGCTTGTCGAAGGATCTCTACCGAGCACTTCGAGTCCGGTCGGCGCGCTGCCGAGACGTCCCGCACGGCAGAGATCCTTCGACTGCGCTCGCCGGTGGCTCGCTCCGCTCAGGATGACAATGGAAACGCGTTCCGGACGACAGCAGGGGAGAGGGACGCCGTTCACTGACGTCCCCGACTCGACCAACGCGTCAGCGGCTGGACGTCTGCGGTGGAGCGGCGACGTAGCGGTCCGTGGCCCGGATGTCGATGTACGTCGAGCCGCGCAGGGCGTCGACCCACGTGCGGAGCGAGCGCTGGCGCTTTTCCTGGAGCGCGTACTCGGCGAGCAGCGTGTAGTCGTCGGCGAGGCTGAGCGTGTGCGCGGGCGTCCGCTTCTGCAGGAGCACGAAGTGGAGGACGGGCGTGCTGGCGGCGTCGAGCAGCGTGACGGGCGCGACGCCCGAGATCTCGCCGACCGTCATCGTGTCCACGGACGCTTTCCAGAGCGCGCCGAGGGCGTCGAGGCGGAGGTCGCGCTCGCCCGTCTGCGGGTCCGAGACGAAGCCGCCGCGGGCGGCCGAGAGCGGGTCCTGCGAGTGGCGGCGCGCGATGGCCTCGAACGGCACGCGGTTCGTCACGATGGAGTCGCGCAGGGTCGTCAGGAGCGCGCGGGCGGCACTCTCGTCGAGCGCCTGCCGCGAGATCGGCGTCAGGACGTGCGCGAACGAGACGCGGTCGCCGGTGCGGGCGTTGAGGCGGATGATGTGGTAGCCGAAGCCCGTCTCGACGACCTGCGAGAGGCCGCCCGCTTCGAGCGCGGCGGTCGCGGCGGCGAACGTCGGGTCGAGGTCCGTGAGGCGGAAGTTCTGGTACGCGCCTCCGTTCTTCGTGCCGTCGCGGTTGGTGTTGCCGGGGTCCGTGGTGTAGCGGTTGGCGGCGTCGGCGATGGAGAGCTGGCCGGCCTGGATCGAGTCCCGGAGCGCGACCGCGAAGGCGCGGGCCTCGGCGCGGGCCGCCGGATTAGGCTCGGGCGCGCGGACGACGTGGGCCACGCGGACGAGCTCGGGAATCTCGGGGCGCTGCGCCGCCGGGATCCGGTCGAACCACTCCTGGACCTCGCCCGGCGTGGTCGAGACGCCCCGGAGGCGGCGCGCGCGGTACCGCTGGAGCAGGATGTCGTCGCGGACGTCGGCGCGGATCGACTCGCGGATGGCCGAGAGCGGACGCCCGTAGGCCTCGACGAGCGCGGCCTCGGAGCCGACCGACTGCACGAGCTGCCCGATGTTGCGGTCGACCTCGGACGTGATCTCGTCGTCGGATGCCGTGATCGTGGTGTCGCGGCGGGCGTTGTCGATCAGGATCTGGCGGTCGAGGAGCTGGTCGAGCGCGCGGCTCCAGAGGTCCGGCGTGACGGCGATGGCCGGCTGCTGGGCGGCGGCCGTCTGCTGCGCGAGCGCGTCGACCTCGGAGTACAGCACCACCTGGTCGCCGACGATGGCGGCGATGCCGTCGAGGCGGGCGCCGGCCTGGACGGGCTGGGCGATCGCGCCCGAGGAGACGAGCCCGAGGGCGGCGAGGACGAGCAGAGACAGTCGGCGCATGGACGGCGGAAGAGAGCGGAGAGGAGCCGGGAGAGCGGCTGTCGAACAGAAAAACGCGTGGCGGGCGTCGGCCCGAAGGCGCTCAACGGGCCGGACCGCCGCATCCGTGCGCAGCCCGTCCCGGGATGACCATCTGTCGCGCTGCAGACGTCGGAGAGCGGCCGGACGAGGATGCCCGGCCGCTCTCAGCGGCCGTGTTCAGCGATACAGACGAGCGTCATCCGCCGACGCGGGCGGGGCGGTCGGCTGCGGCGCGCGGCGGACCGACCGGCGGGACGCGGGCCGGGTACGTCTCGGCGCGGTAGCGGCTGCGGAGGCGGCGCTCCCACGCGCGCTCGAGGTCGATCTGGTAGCCCGAGATGAGCTCGGCGCGGGCCTCGTCGAACGTCTTCTCGCGCGACGGCTCGACGGCCTCGAACACGTAGACCGCGAGGCGGCTGCGCTCGGCGACGACGTCCGAGTTCTCGCCCGGGTTGAGCGCGAGCACGCGGTCGAGCGCCGTCTGCGTGGAATCCGCGACGTAGACGGTGTCGAGGCGGAGGTTGAAGCGGCCGCCCTGGTACTCGGCGAAGACGTCGGCGGGCGAGCGGCCGGCGTTCAGCTCGGCCACGACGACGTGCAGGATCGAGTCGCCGGGCGTGCGGAAGGCGAGGGCGCGGCGGCGGTCCGGCCAGCGGTACTGGCCGCGGTGGGCGGCGTAGTAGGCGCGAAGGCCAGCCTCGTCGTCCTTGGCCGGCGTCCACACGCTGTCCTCGGCCGCGCGGAAGTAGAGTACGCCATCGGCGTACGAGCGGAAGACGCGCCCGAACTCGGGGTCGCGGTCCTCGAGCCCGGCGACGGCCTGCTCGACCGACCGCTCGTCGGCGTAGTCCTCGGCGACGGCGACGAGGTTCTCGACCGGGTTCTCGCCGACGCGCGTCCGGCGGTAGACGTCCTGGAGGCGCGAGACCGTCAGGACGGTGTCGCCGACGACGGCGAAGGGCGTGCTGCCCATGGCCCCGAAGCCGTCGCGCGTCGCGCGGACGTAGGCCGAGTCGGCGGGGAACTGGGCGAGCGCGGCGCGGACGACGCCGGCGTCGAAGCGGCCGCCGTTGTCCTCGCGGAACTGGCGGCCGATGCTGCGGCGCTTGAGGGCCGTGCGCGGCAGGCGCAGCGCGAGCTGGCGCAGCTCGTCCTGCTGGGTCTCGAACGTCGGCCGGGCGACGCGCTCCGAGAGCTGGATGAGGTGGATGCCGAACTGGGTCCGGATCGGGGCCGAGACGTCGCCGACGGTCTGGAGGCCGAAGGCGGCCTGCTCGAACTCGGGCACCATGCGGCCGGGGCCGAAGACGCCGAGGTCGCCGCCCTGCGGGGCCGAGCCGGGGTCCTGCGAGTACTGCCGCGCGAGGGCCTCGAAGCTCTCGCCGGCCGCGACGCGCGCGGCGAGGCTCTGGACCTCAGCCATCGCCGCCGCCGTGTCGGCCGCGGCGCCGCCGGTCGGGCGGATCAGGATGTGACGCGCGCGGACCTGGCTCGGCGTCGGCCGGCGGTCCATCACCTCGACGAGGTGGTAGCCGAACTGGGTCCGGACGGGCCCGGCCGTCTGCCCGACGGGCGTGTTGTAGGCCGCGTTCTCGAAGGCGAGGACGGTCTGGCCGCCCGAGAAGAAGCCGAGCGCGCCGCCGTTCTGCTCCACGGACGGGTCCTGCGAGTAGCGCCGCGCGGCGGCCTCGAGCGTGTAGGCGCCGGCCGCGATCGAGTCGCGGATGGCGACGATGCGCTGGTAGGCGGCGAGCGTGTCGGGCGCCGGCGCGTACGGGCCGACGCGGATCAGGAGGTGGCGCGCCGAGACCTGCTCGGCCTGCTTGTCGTAGATGTCGCGGACGATGTCGTCGAGGATCTGGCGGTCTGTGAAGTACGGCCCGGCGAGCTGGTCGCGGTACTCGGCGACCTCGGCGAGGTAGGACGAGTCGCGGTCGTAGCCGGCGGCGCGGGCCGAAAGGACCTTGAGCTGGAAGTCGACGTAGCGCTCGAGAAAGTCGAGGCGGCGCTGGACGGGCGTCATCGACGAGTCCGAGAGGGCGCTCTCGGTCGCGGAGTAGGCGGCCTCGAACTGGGGCAGCGAGAGCGAGCCGCCGGTCCACCGGGCGACGAGCGGCGCGCCGTCGCCCGCGTCGGCGGGGCGGGAGCTGCCGCAGGCGGCGAGGGTGAGGGCCGCGGCGCAGGAGAGCGCGAGCAGGCTGGCAGAACGGAGGGTCATGTCGAACGGGGATACAGCAGGACGGACACGCGAGCGCACGGGGCGCGGGCGCATAGTGCGCCCGGCGCGAAGCTAGCCGTCCTGCCGGGTCGTCCGCCGGCGCCGTCGCGGAAACGGGTGCGAAGACCGCGCGCGGCCCGCCCGCAGCGGGCACGGCGGCGTGCCCTGCGCGCGGAGCGGTGCGAGATTGCGCCGTCAACCGCCCCGCGCCCATGCCCGCCCTCTCCGTCGGCATCCTCTTCGGCGGCGTCTCGCCCGAGCACGAGGTGAGCGTCATCACGAGCCTGCAGGCGGCCGCCGCGATGGACCGCGCCGCCTACACGCCCGTCCCGCTCTACGTCTCCAAGGCCGGCCGCGTCTACACCGGGCCGGGCCTGCTGGACATCGAGCGCTACCGCGACCTCGACGCGCTCACGGCCTCGGCGACCGAGGTCACGCTCCAGCGCCGTCCGGACGCGCCGGGCGCGCGGCTCGCCGGCCTCGCCCCCGGCGGCCTCTTCCGCAAGCCGTTCGTGCAGGACGTCGACGTCCTGTTCATCGGCCTCCACGGCGGCACGGGCGAGAGCGGCGCCATGCAAGGGCTGTGCGAGACGATCGGCGCGCCGTACACCGGCTCGGGCGTCTTCGGCTCCGCACTCGGCATGGACAAGGTGCTGACCAAGGTCGTCTGCCGCGACCAGGGCATCCCGGTCGTCCCGTGGGTCTCGTTCCGCGAGACCGACTGGGCCGGGGCGGAAACCGACTGGCTCGACCGCGTCGAGGCCGAGCTCGGCCTGCCGGTCGTCGTCAAGCCCGCGCGCCTCGGGTCGTCCATCGGCATCTCGAAGGCGGACACACGCGACGAACTCGACGCCGCCGTCGAGGAGGCACTGCGCTACGACGAGAAGGTCCTCGTCGAGAAGGCGGTGACGGCGCTGCGCGAGGTCAACTGCTCGGTCCTCGGCAGCCCGCGCGAGGCGCAGGCGTCCGTGCTCGAGGAGCCGGTCCGCTCGTCGGGCGAGGCGCTGCTGACGTTCGCCGAGAAGTACCAGCGCGGCGGCGGGGCGAAGGGTGGGAAGAACGGGGCGACCAAGACGGCGGCGTCTGGCTCGAAGGGCGGCGGCGGCGCGGCGGGCATGGCCTCGCTGGACCGCCTCATCCCGGCCCCGCTTTCGGAAACGGACACCGCGGCCGCCCGCGCCATGGCCGTCCAGGTCTTCCGCCTCTTCGAGTGCTCCGGCGTCGCCCGCATCGACTTCCTGCTCGACGACGCCGACGGGCAGCTCTACTTCAACGAGATCAACACGATCCCGGGCTCGCTCAGCTTCTACCTCTGGGAGCCGTCCGGCGTCCCGTTCCCGGCCCTGCTGGACCGCATGATCCGGCTCGCGCTCGAGCGCCACGCCGCCGAGGCCGGTCGCATCCGCTCCTACGAGACGAACCTCCTCTCGACGGCCTCGATCGGCGGGCTCAAAGGCGCGAAAGGGTGAGCTGGACGCCTCGAGACGGTTGCGCTACGACGACTGCAACAACAAAACCAGGTCATCCTGAACGCGCTTCACAATCTGCACTCTGACTTTGTCCGACGTCGATGGAATGCAGATCCTGAAGCACGTTTAGGATGACACGTAGTGAGGGGAGCCGCAGATTCGGTACACGGCCCGCAGTCACCGACATCAAAATGCCTGACGCGCTCGACACGCTCCGAACCGACGCCCTCGGGCCGTGCGCGCTGAGGGCCGGGCAGCGCGTCGTCGTCGGGGTGAGTGGGGGAGTGGACTCGGTCGTCCTCCTGCACGCGCTCGCCGAGATCGGAGTCGCGCCTGTCGCCGTGTACGTCGACCACGGGCTGCGAGCCGGGACGGCCGGCGAAGGCGCGTTCGTCCAGGACGTCGCCGGTCGCATCGGAGCGGAAGCCGTCGTCGCCGCGGTGTCCGTCGGAGCGGGCAACCGGCAGGCGGCGGCTCGCGATGCCCGGTACGCAGCCCTCGCGGACGTCGCCGCCCGCCTCGGGATCGACGCCGTCGCTGTCGGGCACACGGCGACGGACCAGGCGGAGACCGTGCTGATGGCGCTCGTGCGCGGGGCCGGCCTGCGCGGCATCGCCGGCATGTCCCCGCGACGCGAGTTAGCCGATGGCGTCGCGCTCGTCCGCCCGTTGCTGCACCTCACGCGGGCCGACGTCGAGGCGCTCGCGCGGGGCCGCGGCTGGACGTGGCGCGAGGACCCGACCAACGCGACCGACGCCTTTCGCCGCAACCGCGTCCGCCACGCCGTGCTGCCGCTGCTCGACGCGGAGGGCGGTCCGGCGACGGCCCTCCGCATCGCCGCGACAGCCGACGACGCCCGCGCCGCGCTCGCCGGGCTGGACGGGCGCATCGTGCCCGACGGCGACGGCGTCAGCGTGATGCTGCCGGATCTGGATATGCGCGAGACACGCGCCCTCATCGTCGCCGACGCCCTCGCCCGGGTCGGCGCGCCTCGGTCGCGCGAGATCGTCGCCCGGAGCGCCGCGCTCGTGGACGCGCCCGTCGGACGCCGCGTCGGGCTGGGCCGGGTCGTCGTGTGGCGCGACCGCGACCGGCTCCGGTTCGTCCGTGTCACGCCGCCCGCCGAGCCGGTCCGCCTCAGGCCGGGCGAGACCGCGACGCCGGCCGGGACGCTGGTCCGAGCCCTGCTGGACGCCGTCCCGGACGGTCGCGAGCCAGGTGACGCCTGGGTCGATGCCGATATGCTCGGCGACGGTCTGTGGCTGCGGCCGTGGCGCGCGGGCGACCGCCTGACGCCTGTCGGGGGCGGGACGCGCTCCGTGGCCGAGGTTCTCGCTGCTGCCCGCGTGCCGCCGTCGCGCCGCGCCGAGGCGCTCGTGCTCGTGACCGCAGCAAAGCCCGAGCGCGTCGTCTGGGTCGTCGGGCACCGCCTCGCGGCGTGGGCCGCCGTGACGCCCGCGACGCGCTGCGTCGAACACCTCGCGTGGACGCCCGTCACCGCCTGAACCCGTTGCCCGGTCTCCGGCCGGACCGTAGCTTTTCTCACGCCCACCACGTCTCCCCGATGGACCTCTCGACGATCCCCCTCCCGACGGCCACCGAGAGCGTCCCCGAGTGCGTGGAGTGCCGCGGCGAGCGCTTCCGCCTCTACCTCGACGAGGCCACGATCCAGGACCGCATCGTCGAACTCGGCCGGCAGATCGCCGCCGACTACGCCGACGCGGACACCCCGCCGATCCTCATCGGCGTCCTCAACGGCGCGTTCATCTTCACCGCGGACCTGCTGCGCGCCATCCCGGCCGACGTCGAGGTCGACTTCTACAAGCTGTCGAGCTACGGCGAGCAGAAGGTCTCGTCGGGCGAGGTGACCGAGCAGAAGGTGGCCTCGGCGGACCTCACCGGCCGCCACGTCATCGTCGTCGAGGACATCGTGGACACCGGCCTCTCGATGCGCTATGTGCTCGACAAGATCGACGCGCTCGGGCCAGCCTCACTCCGCGCCGCGACGCTTCTCCGCAAGCCGACCGCGGCCAAGGTCGAGGTCGACGTGGAGTACGTCGGCTTCGACATCGACAACCTGTTCGTGATCGGGTACGGGCTGGACTACGGGCAGCTCGCGCGCAACCTCCGCGCCATCTACATCCTCGACGACGGCGCCTGACGGCGCCCGTTAGGCCCGGCGGTGGGCGCGGCCGGGCCCCACCACGAGCCCGGGCCGCGCCGGCCGGCACCGTCCCGATGGTCGGGTTTCGACCCGCGGTGCACCGGGCAAGACCCGGTAGCTAACGCAACGTAACCCCGGCTGCGAAATAAACGCAGCCGCCCGGATTCGACGAGGCGATTCGTCCGGGCGCACCCCATTTCGATCTCCAGTTCTCGATTCCCCATGACCCGACTCCGAGCCGGCATTCTCGGCGCGACCGGCGCCGTCGGACAGACGTTCGTCCGCCTTCTCACCGGCCACCCGCTGTTCGAGATCACGGCCCTGGCCGCGTCCGAGCGCTCCGCCGGCAAACCGTACTCGGAGGCGGCCAACTGGATCTCGGACGCCGAGCTGGACCCGGCTATTGGCGCGATGACGGTGCGGCTCGTGGGCGACAACCTGCCGTGCGACGTCCTCTTCTCGGGCCTGGACGCGGCCGTCGCGGGCGACGTCGAGGCCGAGGCAGCGCGGCGCGGCTACGTCGTGGTGTCCAACGCACGCAACCACCGCATGGAGGCGACGGTGCCGCTGCTCGTGCCCGAGGTCAACCCCGAGCACGTCGCGCTGCTGGACCGCCAGTCGCACGGCGCCGGCCGCATCGTGACCAACCCGAACTGCTCGACGGTCGGGCTCGTGATGGCGCTGCGCCCTCTGCACGACGCCTTCGGTGTCGAGGCCGTCCACGTCGTCACGATGCAGGCGCTCTCGGGCGCGGGCTACCCCGGCGTACCGTCGCTGGACATTCTCGGCAACGTCGTCCCGTTCATCGGCGGCGAGGAGGAGAAGATGGCGATCGAGACCCGCAAGATCCTCGGCACGCTCGGCGCGGCGGGCATCGACGACGCCGACATCGTCGTCTCGGCGCAGTGCTGCCGCGTGCCCGTCATCGACGGCCACACCGAGGCCGCCTCGGTCCGCTTCAAGGCGCCCGCCTCGCCCGAGGACGTCGCGGCGTGCCTGCGCGAGTGGCGCTCGCCGCTCGCCGGCCTGAACCTCCCGACGTCGCCGGAGCGCGTCCTCGTCGTGTTCGACGACCCGCGCGTCCCGCAGCCGCGCCGCCACGCGAGCCTCGGCGGCGGGATGACGGTCTCGGTCGGCCGCATCCAGGCGTGCCCGGCCATCGCCGCGCCCGGTTACGGCGCCAAGTTCGTCGTGCTGAGCCACAACACGGTCCGAGGGGCCGCCGGCGGCGCCATCCTCAACGCCGAGCTGCTCCACGCGCAGGGCCGCCTCCCGCGCCGCGAGAGCGCCGCATGACGCCGGGCCGGACCCCGCCGGTCGAGATTCGCCGGGCGACCCGGGACGACCGCGCCGCGGCCGTCGCGCTCTGGACGGCCCTCCACCACGAGCACGAAACCCTCGACGCCCGCTACGTCCTGGCGGACGATGCCGCGGCGCGCTGGGCGACGGACTACATGGACTGGGTGCAGTCCGACGCCGACCGCATCTGGCTCGCCGACGCTGGTGGCGCGCTCGTCGGCCTGCTCACGGCCCACCTCTACGCGCCCGCGCCGACGTTCGCGCCGGCATTGATGGTCTGGGTGGACGACCTCTACGTCGCGCCGGAGACACGTGGCCGGGGCGTCGGGCGGATGCTGCTGGACGAGGCGCGGGTGTGGGCGCATGGCGTCGGGGCGACCGAGATCCGGGCGGGTGTGCTGGCCACGAACCCCGGCGGCCGCGCCTTCTGGGCCCGCGACGGCGCCTCAGATGTCTCGACCGTCGGTGCCATCCCGTTATGAAGGCTGTCAGGGGTTAGGCATCGCTCTGGCGACCAGAAAATGCCGTCATTCCCGCGCACGCGGGAATCCAGAGTCGTGAGACGACGCCAAGATTCGTCTGGGCGGCTGTCGGAGCGTCCGGTCCAGACGTCACGTCGGCGGTGCGCGCATCCCGCACGTCGGACCGCAGGCGGTATGACTCTGGATTCCCGGTCGGGGCCGGGAATGACGGCCTTGAGGGGAAGTGCGGTGGTCGGAGCGGTCGGGGAAAGACCCAACCCCTACCAGCGCCGTGAAGAGGGTGATCGGTCCCGCTCGCACCCGTCACCTCGCCGACGTCCTGTGATGCGCGAGGCCGGCCGCTCGCGTGAGCGTCCGGCCTCATCGGTCGACTCATCCAGAGTCGGGAGCGTCAGCCGCCGCGGCGGGCGCGGTCGAACTGGGTCTGCTGGGGCGATCCGGCCGGGATCGCCATCGGGTCCGGCGGCAGCGACACCATGTTGAGGACGGGGTACTGGTCGCGCATCGTGAACGGGCGCGGCGGCTCCGAAATGTCGTGCCCGATGATGAGGACGGTCGTGCCCTGGCCCGTGATGCGCGCGCCGACCGACGAGATCGGGTCGCGCTGGTTCTGGACCGTCCACGACTCGGTCCAGCCGTAGAGCCACTGCGCGTCGGGGTCCAGCAGGCGGATGCAGCCGTGGCTCGCCGGGCCGGACGTCGGGAGGGCGTACTGGTGCATGTGGATGCCGCGGCGCTCCTCGAGGTTCATCACCCAGTACATCGTCCACAACTCGGCGTCCGGTGCGCGGGAGCCGTAGCCCGGGCTGAGCGTCGAGACGCGCTCCTGCTGCTTCCAGTTGACGTTGAAGCGGCCTGAGGGCGTCCGGTTGGACTGCGCGCCGGTCGAGATGATGCCCCAGCGCATGAGCTCGCCGTGGTCGTAGGCCGCCCACGCCTGGATGCTCTTCTCGAGGATCACCACCTTGCCAAGGTTCGCCGCGCCGGGGTAAAAGCGCGGGAAGGGCGAGTAGGCGCGGAAGTCCAGCCCGAAGGCCGTCGGGACGATGAGCGTGTCGCCGGGCGCGACGTCGTCGATGTCGCGGCGGTTGAGGATCCACAGCAGCGGCTTGACCACGTCCTTGCCGCCGACGGACGCGAAGTCCTGGTACATCTGGTTCCGCGACAGCGCCGAGTTGTGCGTGGCGTTGTCCGGGACGACGTAGTACTGGTAGAACACGCGCGGGACGTCGCGGATCGAGGCGGCCGTGCGGCGCTCCATCGTGTCCGTCAGCCACGACTGGCTGAAGTACGACTGCCCGGCGTCGGCGCGGAAGTCGGCCGAGATGGACGCGTCGGCGGCCGCGGCGGCGGACGTCTGCGCGCGCGGCGCGGCGGCGACGAGCACGAGGGCCGAGAGGATCAGAAGTGGGCGCATGGCGGTCCGGGGGCGTTTCGAGAAGTATACAACGGGCTCGGCGGGGCGCTCCATATGCGACGGGGCTTCACGGGGCGGGGGCGGGCCTGAGACGTCCCCGTTCGGTCCATCATTGCCCCGGCGAGGTTTCCGGTTGGGGTGGGCGCGCGCCGGAGCGCCGTCACCGCGCGGCGCCCTGCTCGCGGATCCGGCGGACGGCGTCGGCCGAGCCGAGCACGATCAGGACGTCGTCGGCGCGCAGCGGGACGAGCGCGTCCGGGTTGAAGAGCCACAGCGCGTCCTCGGCGTGGAAGACGGCGACGACGATGGCGTCGAAGCGGCGGCGGAAGTCGACCTCGGCGAGCGAGCGGCCGTCGAGCGCGGAGCCGGCCTCGATGCGCGCCTCCTCGAGGTCGAAGTCGAGCGCCTCGACGCCCAGGACCTGCTCCATGAACCGGTCGACCTGCGGGCGCAGGATCGTCTGTGCGATACGGTCCGCGCCGATCTCGAGCGGCGAGATGACCTTGTCCGCACCCGCGCGCAGCAGCTTGCGGATCGACGTCTGCTCGTTGGTCCGCGCGACGACGAAGAGGTCGTCGTCCGGGCGGAGCTCGCGGGCGGTGAGCGCGACGAAGACGTTGTCGGCGTCGTTGGGGAGCACGAGGACGAGGCCGGCGGCGCGGGCGAGCCCGGCCCGCGCGAGCGAGTGCTCCTCCTGCGCCTCGTCGTGGACGAAGAGCAGGCCGGCGGCGGCGAGCTCCACGGCCCGGTCGTCGCGTCGGTCTACCACGACGACCTCGCGGCCGGCGTCCACGAGGTCGCGGGCGATGCGCTGCCCGAGGCGGCCGTAGCCGCAGACGACGTAGTGGCCCTTCAGGGCATCGATGCGGCGCTGCATGGCTCGGTCGCGGAAGGTGGACGAGGTGACGACGACCTGCACGGCGCGCGTCGCGAGCGTGGCGAAGGTGGCGATGCCAACGCCGGCGAGCGCCATCGTAAACAGTTTGCCCGGCCCGTTCAGCGGGCGAACCTCGCCGAAGCCGATCGTCGTCAGCGTCAGGAACGTCATGTAGAGCGCGTCCATCGCGCTCCAGCCCTCGATCAGGACGTACCCGAGCACGCCGCTGCCGAACAGGACGACCAGCACAGCGGTGCCGCGGATGAGCTCTCGGCTGCCGGCCGATACGGGTTTCACGCCGACGCCCCGGCGCCGAGCCCGAACGCGGCCGCGTGCCACGCATCGCCCGCGGCCCGCTCGGCACCGCCGGCCGCGCGCAGCGCGCCGAGCGTGCAGGGCGTCAGGTCGAGGACGCGCGCGTCGGGGCCGACCTCGCCCGTGGCAACGAGCGCCCGGACGCCCGAACGCGGCATCGACGTCCACGCGCCGGACGTGTCGCGGAGCGTGACGGCGAGAGCGGGCGTCAGCGCGATCCGGTGCTCGGCTGCGGCCCCTTCGACGGCGTGCTGCATCGCGTCGATGCCGCAGCCCGAGACGCCGGCGTTGACGTCGGCCTCGGCGATGAGCGCGGCGACGGCGAGCACGCGCCCGGCGAGAACCTCGGCCTCGGCGCGGACCGGCCGGCCGTGGCTCGTCCAGCCCGCACAGAAGGCCTGGACGTCGGGGAGGAGCGTGGCCGGGTCGCCGTCGAAGGCGAACAGCCACAGGCGGGCGTCGTCGGGCAGGGTCATCATGCGTGGAGCGTCAGGCGCGGAGGCGGATGAAGACGGCGTCGAACTGGATGAGCACCGTTCCGCCCTCGGCGGGGTCGAAGACGACGGGCGCGATCTGGCCGAACACGAATCCGAGCGCGGCCATCCGCGCCACCATCGTGTCGGCGAGGGCCTCGTCCTGGTAGAGCGCCCGCGTCGAGAGCTCGAGCTGGATGCCGTCGACGCGGTCCAGCACGCCCTCGGCGCCGTCGAGCACGGCGGACTCGTAGCCCTGGGTGTCGATCTTGAGGAAGACGCGCTCACCCGGGCGGACGTGCGTGTCGAAGACGGCGTCGAGGCGGCGGACGGGGACGGACTCGACGGCGACGGTCGCCGAGCGCGAGTCGAACGCGCGGACGGCGTCGAGGGGCGTCCGGATGGAGCTGAAGACCGACAGGTCCGACACGTTCAGGTCGGCCTGCGTGTCGGTCGCGCCGAGGGCATAGGGCTCGGCCGTCCACTTCGCGTCCGCCACGGCGTGTGCCGCGAGCGTCGCATAGGCAGCCGGCAGCGGCTCGAACGAGACGATGCGGCCGCGGTAACCCCACTGACGGAGCCCGGTCGCGAACTGCCCCGTGTTGGCCCCGACGTCCAGTACCACATCGACGCGGCGCTGGACGAGCAGGTCGGCGAGGGTCGGCTGCAGCTGCGCGAGGTCGAAGCCCGAACGGCGGATGAGCTGGCGGAGGCGGACGCGGAGCGGGTGGGCCATACGGGGGGAGAAGCAGAGCCCCAAGCTAGCGCCCACCCCAGCCGACTAGGCCGCGGCGACGGCCGGAGTGGAGGTCGTCCGGGCGCCGAGCATAC
>JBBSUZ010000014.1:0-22031 GCA_038233965.1 Rhodothermales bacterium
GCGTTCCGCCACCACAGCCGGACGTTCTCGTTCGCGACGCGCCTGCTGCCCGCACACGTCCGCCTGCCCGTCGCGACGGTCTACCTCTACTGCCGGACCGTCGACTCCATCGCCGACGACCTCGCGCCCGTGGCCGGCACGGAGGCCGCGCACCGCGAGATCGACCGCATCGAGGCCGCCCTCGCCGCGACGCTCGCCGGCAACCCGCCGGCCGACGATCCCGACGCCCTGCTCTGGTCGCGCCTCGCGGACGTCCACGCCGCCTTCCGCCTCGACGCGCACGCGCTCGGGCAGCAGCTCGACGGCGCGCGGTGGGACCTCGACGGCCGGGCCATCGCGACGCGGGCCGACCTGCTCGCCTACTCCGACCTCGTCGCCGGCTCGGTCGGGGCCGTCGTGCTCCCATTCCTCGTCCGCAACCCGGCCGACGCCGCGGCGCTCGCCGAGCCCGCCCGCGCGCTCGGCGCGGCGATGCAGATCACCAACATCCTCCGCGACGTCGGCGAGGACTGGCGCGCGCTGCGCCGCGTCTACCTCCCGCTCGACGCGCTCGCCA
Source organism: Rhodothermales bacterium (assembly GCA_038233965.1). Classification (GTDB taxonomy): domain Bacteria; phylum Bacteroidota; class Rhodothermia; order Rhodothermales; family Rubricoccaceae; genus DASVSE01. Next base: position 557 of record JBBSUZ010000014.1, read on the forward strand.
CGGCCGGCCTCGCGCCCGCCGACCTCACGCCCGACCTCATGCGCGACCCGGACGCCCGTGCCCGGTACGCCGGCGTCGTCGAGGCATCGATGGCGCACGCGGAGTCGCTGTACTCGCGCGCCGAGGCGGGCATCCGCGACCTGCACCCGGCGGCGCAGCGGGGCGTCACCGCAGCGGCCCGGATCTACCGCGAGATCCTCAATGAGGTCCGCGCCGCGCACTACGACAACCTCTCGCGCCGGGCCGTCGTGCCGCTCGCGCGCAAGGTGCGCCTGCTCGCGGGCGACCCGTACGCCCGCCGCCGGGCCCGCCTCGTATGAGCGCGCCGCTCTACCGCGACGCGCCGTCCCTCGCGCTCCGCGCCGGCCGCGCCTACGCCGCGCGGACGATGACGCAGAGCCTGCGCGCCGCCTTTCGCCGCGCCGTCTGGGCCGCGCCCGCGCTCGCCGACCCCGCGCCCGGGCGACCGCTCGTGATCTACGCCAACCACCACGTCTACCACGACTCGTTCCTGCTGTGGCACCTGCTCACGCGCGGGCTGGGCCGCCCGATGGTCGTGTGGATGGCCGAGTGGGAGCGCGCGCCGCTGTTTGGCCCCATCGGTGCGCTCCCCTTCCCGGACGATGACGCACGCGGCCGCGCCGCCACGATCCGCGAGACCGTCCGCCGGATGACGGCCGACCTGCGCACCGCCCTGTTCGTCTATCCCGAGGGCACGATGCACCCGCCCGAGGACGGCCTGCTGCCGTTCAAGGCGGACCTGCCGCGCCTCGCGCGCGTCCTCCCCGACTCGGCCGCCTTCGTCCCGGTCGGCATCCGGACGTCGTGGTGGGGCCAGTCCCGCCCGACCGCCATCCTCGGCGCCGGTGACGCCCACGGCGCGCCCGACGGGCAGGAGCGCGAGCATCTCGCCGCCGTCCTCGATCGCCTGGACGGCGTCCGACCGGGCGACCTGGATGTAGGCACGGCCGTGACGGTATTCGACGGACGCCCGGGGCCGGACGAGCGGTGGGACCTCTCCCCCGTCGCCCCGCTCTTCCGCCGCATCACGTTCTGAGCAGGCACGGATTCATGCCCGAACTGTTCGGGATGCACCGTCTACATTCCGGGTGTACTCGCCCACAGCCCGATGCGCCCGTTCGCTTTTGTGCTGCTCTGGTCCGCTGTCGCGGCAGCAAGCACAGCCCAGCCCCCCGCCGACGGCCGATACACGGACATCAGCACGGGCTCATCCGGCATTCCGCTTATGGGTGGGGTAACCGCGCTCGCTCGTGGCCCGAACGGCGACATCTATGCGGCCGGTAGGTTCACGGTCCGGACAGATTCAGCGCTCGCCTGGAGTGTCATGCGGTGGACCGGGCGTTCGTGGACGCAGGTTGGAGGCCCGATGCGGAACTCGCCTCAGTTCCCAGTGATCAATGCGCTCGCTGTTGGTCCAGACGGGCTGCTCTACGTCGCGGGAGTGTTCAAGCAGATCGGGGGCCAGATCGTGAATGGACTGGCCCGGTTCGACGGGACAGCGTGGCAGCCGATCGGGCGAGGAATAAACCCTGCAGGCTCCGGTGGGCGGATCAATTCGATCGCGTTCGCCCCGGATTCCAGCCTGTACGTCGGAGGCTATTTCTACGCGGCAGGAGACTCGGCGGCAGAGAATGTCGCGCGGTGGAATGGCCAGACGTGGTCGCCGGTCGGGGAAGGCGTCCGAGGTGACGTCAACACCCTTGCCGTCTCAGCCGACGGGACATTGTATGTGGGAGGTCGCTTCACATACGCGGGGCACCGGGCTGCTCGGAACGTCGCATACTGGGGCGGCGACGCGTGGAAGCCTCTGGCAGGCTCGCTGGGAAACGGGACTGCTGGTGAAGTGGAGGCGCTCACTCTCGACGCAGAGGGAGCCGTCGTCGTGGCCGGCACCTTTACTGAGGCTGGGGGCATTGCCGCGGTGAACGTGGCTCGGTGGAACGGGACGGCGTGGTCTGCTTTCAGTGAGGGATTACCCCGCGACGTGAACGTGCTGGTGACAAGGCCCAACGGCCGCGTCGTGGCAGGATGGGGTCGCTATTCAGACCGCCTCGACGTGTGCTGCCTCTCCGAGTGGACCGGGACCGTGTGGCGACCGGTAAGCGGCTCCACGAATGGGCCCGTCACGGCGCTCGTTGCCGAGGCAGATGGAAACCTGCTCGTTGGAGGCGACTTCTCAGCCGTCGGCGACCGCGCGGCGCGGAGTGTGGCTCAGCACTCGGACGAGCGAGGCTGGACGGCGTTTGGGAGCGGGTTCGACGGAATCGTGAACGCGTTCGCCCGAGGCCCCGGCGGGCTTCTCTATGCGGGCGGCTCATTCCGTACAGCGGGAAGCGTGCGTGCGGTCGGGATTGCGTCTTGGGACGGTCACGAGTGGGCACCCGTTGGCGACGGCCTGCGGCTGAACGAGTACAGCGGTTCAGCATTCGTTCTGAAGATGGGACCGGACGGCCAGCTGTACGTGGGGGGTGCCTTCGAAACGGCAGGCAGGATCGCGAGCCGAGATCTCGCCGTGTGGGACGGACAGACCTGGCACTCACTTGGAAACCCGCTCCGAGGAACGAGTCCGTATCGCACCGTGAGTGACATCGCCTTCAGTTCCACCGGGGATCTGTACATCGGCGGCGGTTTTCTCGACGTGGTTGGCCGTCCTGCTCGCCATGTGGCGCGTTGGGATGGGACACAGTGGAGCGCGCTTGGCGGCCCTTTCGGCGGGGGCGTGGACTACTCGGTGTACACCCTCGCGTTCAGGCCTGACGGGACACTCTACGTCAGCGGGTCCACTGACGGGAATCCCTCTTCGCCGACCCGGCTCGTGTCCCTGTGGGACGGGTCGGTGTGGAGGGATGCGGGCGTCGGGATGCTCCGGGTAGACGGCCCGCCCGCCGCTGGCATGTCGATGCTCACAGACATACAGGGCCAGATCGTACTCGGAGGACAGTTCGTCAACATTGGCGGCGTGCCAGCGAACAACGTGGCTCGGTGGGATGGCCAGCAATGGGCCGCGATGGGAGCCGGCTTCAACGACCGCGTCGACGTCCTCCATGGCACTCCGGATGGGCGCATCTTCGCTGGAGGCCGCTTCACCGAGGCTCTCGACGCTGGCCCCGGACGTGTCGCCGTCTGGAATGGGTCCGGCTGGCAGTCCTATGCGGGCGGCGTGGATGGAATCGTGAGGGCGCTCGACCTCGACGCCGAGGGAAATCTGTTCATCGGCGGCGGCTTCCTGAATGCCGGAGCGCAACGCTCGCCGTACATCACGCGCCTGAGTGTTCGAGCCGTCGGCGCTGAGACGGAGCCTCCGGCCACGACGCTGTCGCTGAGCGTCGCACCGAACCCCGCGCGGAGCGCCACGACGCTCACCGCGACGCACCCCGCCGGCCCGTTCACGCTCGACGTGTTCGACGCGCTCGGCCGCCACGTCGCACACGTCCTCGACGGCGAGGCTGCGGCCGGTGAGCAGCGCGTCGCGCTCGACACGTCGCGGTTCGCGCCCGGCGTCTACGTCGTCCGCCTCACCGCGAGCCGGACGGTGACGTCCACGACGCTCGTCGTCGCCCGGTAGCGGCGGCTCTGCGACGACGCGGCGAAAACGAGGGGCTCGGGCACGCTCCGGGCAGCCCGCCGCGTAGGTTCGGGCCGTCTCCCCGCGACCCGTGATGCCCACGACCCTGCCTTTCGGGCTCATCCTCGCCGCCCTGCTCGCCCTCGCCGGCACGGCCGGGCCCGCCGCCCCGGCCGCCGCCCCGCCGACGGCCACGATCCGCGACTCGCTCACGGTCTACTACGCCCGGCAGGACACCGCGCGCGTCGAGCGCCTCTTCCGCCGCCGCGCGACGACGCGGGAGGACCGCCTGCTGTGCCTCTACCGGCTCTACCCGATGACGCTGGACCGCGGCTACCTCCGCGAGATCCCGTCCGACGCCGGCGTCTCGTCCGCCCGCGAGCTCGCGCTCATCGCGGCGATGTGGGCGTACCGCGCGTCGTCCGGCCCGGCGTACCGCCTCCCGATCGACGGCCGCCGCTCCGAGCGCATCCTCGGCCGCGCCCTCGCCCGCGACGCCGACGACCCGTACGCGCTCCTCGTCCGCGGGCAGTCGCTGTACTACAAGCCGCGCGCGTTCGGCGGCGACGTCGCCGAGGCGAGGCGGACGTTCGAGCAGCTCCGCGGCGTCCTCGGGCGGACGGCCACGCCGGGCCTGCACCCGTTCGAGGCCGAGGTCTGGATCTGGATGTGCGTCCGCCGCCAGAACGCCGCGCAGGGGGCGGCCCTCCAGCGCCGCCTGCTCGCGCGCCGGCCGCCGCCGCTGTTCCGGCAGTTCCTCGTCGACCCGCCGTGACCGGATTCGCCGCGACGGACGCCCTCGCCATCGTCGTGCTCGTGCTCCACGCGGGCGTGTTCGGCACGCTCGCCCTGAACGTCTGGCACACGGTGCGCAGCCGCCGCGAGGACCACGCCGACGCCGCGCGCGGCCTGCGCGTCTCCGTCCTCGTGCCGGCCCGCAACGAGGAGGCCAACCTCGCCCGCCTGCTGCCGTCCGTCCTGAGCCAGCGGGACGTCGACTTCGAGCTCATCGTCGTCGACGACGCCTCCGAGGACGGCACGGCGCGCGTCCTCGCCGAGCACGCCGACTCGCACCTCGTCGCGATCACGTCCGCGGGACCGCCGGCCGGATGGGTCGGCAAGACGCACGCGCTCCACACCGCCGCCGCCGGCGCCACCGGCGACGTCTTCGTGTTCCTCGACGCCGACGCCGTCCTGCGCGACGAGCGCGCGCTCGCGCGCCTCGCCGGCCGCTGGGCGGACCACGGCGGCGGCGGGACCGCCCTCACGGGCCTGCCGCACTACCTCGACCGCGGCGCGACGCTGATGCTGACCGGCCTCGTCCCGTTCGCCGTCATGGCCGCGCTCCCGATCCCGCTCGTCCCGCGCACGACGAGCCCGGCCGTGAGCGCCCTCAACGGCCAGATCTGGGCGGTCGGCGCGGCCGACTACCGCCGCCTCGCGCCGCACGCCGCGCACGCGGACGAGGTGCTCGAGGACGTCATGATCGGGCGCTACCTCAAGCGCTCCGGCCTCCGCCTCCACTTCGACGACCTCCAGCGCGACGTCGCGGTCCGGATGTACGGCTCGATCGGCGAGGCGTGGCGCGGCTTCCGCAAGAACGCCTACCTGCTCGGCGGCGGCACGCCCCGCCGCGCGACGCTCTTTTTCCTGCTCTACTCGCTCGTGTGGGTCGCCCCGAGCCTCATCTGGATGACGGGCCCGCTCGGTCTGGCCTCGCTCGCGACGCTCGTCACGGCCAAGACGGTCGTGGACCGCTCGCAGCGCTTCCCGCTGTGGATGACGCTCGCCGCGCCGCTCGCGCTCGCCCTCGGCGCCGCGCTCCAGGTCGACTCGGCCCTCGCGCACGCCCGCGGACGCGTCGCGTGGAAGGGTCGGTCGGTCGGGTAGGAGCAGAACGGCGCGTGTGGCGTACGTTGGCGCACCCTCTTCCCCACGCCCATGCGGATTCTGCTCTTCCTGCTCGTCATCGCCGGCTTCGTGTTCCTGCTGCTCGCGACGCAGCCCGCCAACTACGGCCGGGACGTTCAGCTGCTGCTGCCGTTCGTCAACATGACCGTCACCGGGCCGCTGCTCGCGTGGATCGCGGGCTCGCTCGGCGTCGGCTTCCTGCTCGGCTACCTCGCGAGCCTGCCCGGCCGCTTCGGGGCCTCGGCACGGGCGCGCCGCGCCGAGAAGCAGCTCGCCAGCGTCGAGTCCACGACGGCCAAGACCGTCTCGGACGTCCGCGCGGACGCCGCCGCGGCCCGCGCCAGCGCCGCCGCCTCCAGCCACGACGCCACCGAGACGCAGCGCCTCGCCGACGAGGTCGCCCGCGGCGTCGCCAGCCGGGACCTCCCGCCGCGCCGCCCCCTCTGACCGTGCCGGACGCGCCCAACGGCACCGCCTGCTCGGCCGACGCCCGCCCCATGCGCGGGCGCGGCCCGCTCGTCGAGCGCCGGTCGGACTCGGTCGGCCTCTCGCAGGGCGCGCTCCCGCCCATGCAGGCCGGCACGCTGCCCGCGCGCGTCACCGCCTTCCACTACACGCCCGACGCGGTCGAGGAGTCTGAAGGGCTCACCGCCGCCGAGGCGCGCGCCCTCGCCGACCGCCCCGGCGTGACGTGGATCAACATCGACGGCGTCGACGACGTCGACACGGTCGCGGCCTTCGGCGAGGCCTTCGGGCTGCACCCGCTCGCGGTCGAGGACATCGCCCGCGCAGGGCAGCGCCCGACGCTCTCGGTCTACCCCGAGCGCGTCGTGGTCGTGCTGCGCTCGATCGAGGCCCTCGACGTACCGCCCGACCTCGCCTACTGCGACGCCGGCAACATGACGCCCGGCCACCTCATCGAGCAGATCTCGTTCGTGCTCGCGCCCGGCGTCGTGCTGTCGTTCCAGGAGGACGAGGGCGACGTCTTCGGGCCCGTCCGCCACCGCATCCGCGCCGGCGGCGGACGCATCCGCAAAATGGGCGCGGACTACCTCCTCGCCGCGCTCATCGACGTCGTCGTCGACCAGTCGTTCGTCACGCTCGAGCGCATCGGCGACGCCACGGAGACGCTGGAGGCGCTCGCGCTCGACGACCCCGAGCCGCGCGTCCAGGCCGCCATCTCGCGCCTCCGCCGCGAGGTGTCGCTGCTCCGGCGCGCGCTGTGGCCGCTGCGCGAGGTGCTGTCCGGACTGGCTCGCGACGACACGCCCGTCATCACTCCCGAGGTCGTCCCGTTCCTCCACGACGCGCAGGACCACCTCGTCCAGGCTGTCGAGGTCCTCGAGTCGCTGCGCGAGATCCTCGCCTCGCTCGCGGACCTCTACCTCTCGGCGCTCGGCACGCGCCAGAACGAGGTCATGAAGGCGCTCACAGTCGTCGGCTCCATCTTTCTGCCGCTGACGTTCATGACCGGCCTCTACGGCATGAACTTCGACAACATGCCGGAGCTGCACTGGAGGTACGGCTACTTCATCCTGCTCGGGCTGATGGCGGCGATCTCGGCCGGCACGCTCTCCTACTTCCGCCACCGAGGCTGGCTCTGAGCGGAGAGCGGAATCACCCACACCCCCCATACCCGGTCATCATGATCTCGTTTCAGGATCTGCGTTTCATCGACGTCGAACATAGGCGAAAGGCAGATCCTGAAACGAGTTCAGGATGACATCTTGCTTGCAGTGCGGCATCCAGAGCGAGAGCGTTCCATCCGACCCGTCCCGCCCCTTCACCCGATAGTCAGCCGCCGCGGGCAGAGGGCGGCCTCGGCCGGGTCGTTCGTCGCCACGACGACGACGCACGACGACTCGGCAACCAGGCTCTCGACGAGCGCGCGGCCGGCGGCGTCCAGCGTCGCGCCGGGCTCGTCGAGCAGCAGGACGGGCGGGCGGTGCAGCACGGCCGCCGCGATCCGCATCCGCTGCCGCATGCCCGTCGAGAACGTCGCCAGCGGCTCGTCCGCGCGGGCGAGCAGCCCGACGCGGTCGAGCGCAACATCCGTCGCGCCGGCCGGGAGGCGGCGGGCGCGGGACAGGAAGTCGAGGTTCTCGCGCGCCGTCAGCGGCTCGTAGAGCTGCAGCGCCGGCGCGACGAACCCCACCGCGAGCGGCCGGTCGGGGATGTCCCGGCCGTCGACCGTCAGCGCCACCGTCCCGGCCGTCGGCGAGACGAGGCCGGCGAGCAGGAGCAGCAGCGTGCTCTTCCCCGCCCCGTTCGCGCCCGTCACCGCGAGCGGCGCGCCCGCCTCGACCGTCACCGACAGCCCTTCGAACAGCCGCCGCCGGCCGTAGCGCATCGCGAGGCCCTCTGCGACGAGGCGGGTCGGGGCGACAGACATCGACAGTCGGAAGGGGGCTGAAAGGTACCGGACCCCGAGCCGCGCAGACGCGTCCACGACCGATGCCGACCGCCGCGCCCACCCCTGTCCCGACGCCCGCCCCGACGCCCGCAGCGCGCAGGCACGCGCTGGGCCGACGTCTCGGCGCCGCGATCGCCCTCGCGCTGATCGCTGGGATGGGCGTGTGGCTCGGCCTCCAGACGTCTCGCGGTCTGAAGGAAACGACGGACTGGCTCGACCGCGACGCGGCCACCGCCGAGGCTGCGCTCCGTCGCGTGCCGCTCCTCACCGACGCCGAGATCGCCCTGCTGCGGCGCTCGCTCAACGACCGCCACGTCGCCCTCGCCGAGTCGCTCGGCCTGTCGGACTCGCTCGGCCGGACCGCCCTCGTCCGCGTCGACACGCTCCGGTCCGTCCGTGCGCTCGACGGTGAGCACTCGGACCCGCTCCTGACGCCTGCTGGCGCCGCCGCACTCGCCGTCATCGCCGACTCCTTTGCCGTCGCGACGCAGCGCGCGGGCGTCCGGCCCGTCCGGCCCGTCGCGACGTCGCTGCTGCGGACGGCCGCGAGCCAGGCGGCGCTGCGGCGCGTCAACGCCAACGCCGCCACGGGAACGTCGAGCCACGAGTTCGGGACGACGTTCGACCTGTCGTACCGCAGCTTCGAGGCACTTCCGGTCGCCGTCGCCGTCTCAGCGCGCGTGCCCCGGCCGTTCCGCGGACTCGTGCGCCGGTCCGCCGAGGCACGGGCGGATGCGGAGGCTGGGCGGCTCTCGGCCGAGTATCCGTCGCGCTACGGCGCGCTGCTCGGCCGCGTGCTGATCGAACTCGAAGACGCCGGGGCCGTCGTCGCCCTGCGCGAGGTGCGGCAGCCCGTCTTCCACGTCACCGCTGCGCGCGCCACCGGCCGGCGCGGTGCCGTAGCGGACGGGACGCCACCGCGGTGACGGGCGCTCCACCTCGAGCCACGCACCTCGAGCGCCGTACTCGGATGTGAGGGGGTCCGGCGCGTAGCAAAACAGGCGTTGGACGGCCATCTTGTCCGAAAATCGAGTGCTTTTGTCCAGTTTCGGCGCGGCCGTTCGTGCGAGACTGCATGGATCGGCCTACCCTCCGCGGGCTCACATTCCGTTCACATCACGCATCGATGACCTTTCCCTTTCGTGCCTCGCGACGCGCGGCCGCCCTGACGCTCGCCGTCCTCGCCACCCTGGCGACGCCCGTGCTGGGGCTCGCCGCCTCGAGCGGCTCCTTTGCCCATCTTGCGGCCCGAGTCGCTGCGCCGAGCGCCGCCGCGGCACCGGCCTCGCCGCTCGCGCGGCGGATCGCGACGGCTCGCGCGGCGGCCGTCGCACCGGAAGACGTCACGTTCACGATGCCCGGCAACGCCAGCTACACCGTTCAGTCGACGGGGGCCCTCACCATCGAAGTGCGCGGTGGTGACGCCGGCTCCGTCGGCGTCCTGCCCGGCGGCTCCTTTAGCGGTGGGTACAACTCGGGGTCTGCTGCGACCGTGCGCGCGACGTTCCAAGCCCAGGCGGGTGACGTGCTCACCGTCGTCGTCGGGAGCGGCGGAGGTCCGGCTCAGGGCAACGGTGCCGGCGGCGGCGGCGGCTCGGCCGTGGTCCTGACGCGTGGCGCTCAGCGGACGTTGCTCATCGTCGCCGGCGGCGGCGCGGGCGGCAGCGGCGGCATGAACACTGCCGGCGGCCCGGACAACCTGGGTCCGCGCGGATTCCGCCTCGGCGGCGGCGCGAGTGCTGCAGACGGCACGCCCGGCGGCGGCAGCGACGGCGGCGGCTCCGGCGGCGGCGGTGGCGGATTCAACGGGGCCGGCGGCGGCGGCAGCCGCGGCGGGGCTGCGGGGACGCTCGAGACGGGTGGCGGGCCTGGCGGAGCGGCCGGCCCCGGTGGCGGCAGGGGCGGTTTCGGCTTCGGCGGCGGCGGCGGCGGCGGCTCCACGTTCGGCGGCGGCGGCGGCGGCTACGGCGGCGGCAGCGCCGAGCCTGCGGCCGGCTATAGCCCCTTAAGTGCCGGCGGCACCGGTGGTGCCAGCGGCGGCACGTCGTTCGTCGCGGCCTCAGGCAGCTTTGTCGGGACCTCCGTCTCGCGCACGAACGGGGTCCTTGGAGGCGGTCCCAACCTGGGTATACCCGTCGACGGCTCGGTGACGCTCTCCGGGCCGGCCACGATCGCAGACGGGGCGTTCAGAACGGTGGGCAACACCACCTTCACCGTCACCACGGCCGGCGCGCTCACGGTCCGCGCCCGCGGTGCCGGCGGCGGCGGCAGCTTGAACGACTTCTACGACCAGCGCGGCGGCGGCGGCGGTGCCGTCGTGCAGGCCACGTTCCAGGCGCAGGCCGGCGACGTGCTCACGGTCGTCGTTGGGGGGCGCGGTACCTACGGGAGCGCAAGTGGCGGCGGCGGCGGCTCGGCGGTGATCTTGGAGCGCGGCGGGATGCGGTCCCTGCTGCTCGTCGCGGGCGGCGGCGGCGGCTCCGGCAATGTGAGCAGCACGAGCACGAGAAGAGGCCGCGGCGGCAGCGCTGCGGACGGGGTTGCCGGCGGTGGGACGAGCCCGTCGGACGGCGACGGTGCCGCCGGCGGCGGCGGCTACAACGCCGCAGGTGCCGACGTCCCGCCCCCCCGCGGAAAAGTTGGCAGCGGCGGCGGTGCCGGGACGCTGGCGCAGGGCGGCGGCGCTGGAGGCCTCGGCGCTCGGAACGGCCTCGCCGGGCGGCCGAGGCTTCGGCGGCGGCGGCGGCGGCAATCGGAGCTATAACTCGGGCGGCGGTGGCGGCGGCTACGGTGGCGGGGCCGGTGCCACGAGCGGCGGTGGCGATGGGGGCTCGTCGTTCGTCGAGTCGAGCGGCTCGCTGGCCGGCACAAACATCTCGCGCACGGACGGCGTGGACGGCGCCGGCACCGTAGACGGCGAGGTGATCCTCTCCGGCCCTGCCGCGCGGGTCACCTACACCCAGGCGATCGGCTACAACGGCCCTGCACAGGGCGACGGTGCCGGCTACCGCCTGCTCGGCGCGCCCGTCGGCGGCTTCACCCTCCGCGACCTCGCCGCGCTCAACCTCGTCCAGGGCGTTCCCGCCGGTGCCGACGCGGCCGCCTTCCCCGGCCAGTACCCGGCCGCCGGCGCCAACGTCTTCCCGACCTACACCGGCCTCGGGCCGGCCGGCTTCCCCCGCCCGACCGGGACCGACCAGGTCCTCGCGCCCGGCCGCGGCTTCTACTGGTACCTCTACGACCGCAACATCCCGGCCGGGACCGGCTTCGGCGGCGGCACCTCGTCCAGCCGCGAGCTGAGCAGCTTCCAGCTCGCGGCCAACGGGACGCCGCCCGCTGTCGACCTGCTGGTGGACTTTGCCGACAACACGGGCACCGGCACCGACGACTTCCAGATGCTCGCCAACCCGTTCGGGCGGCCGCTCGCCGTCTCGGGCATCACAGCCTCGGGCGGCGTTTTCCAGGGCGCGACGCCTCAGAGCGGCCCGACCGTGCAGGTGTACAACCCCAGCGGGGGCGCGTTCGTGCTGCTTTCGGGCGCGACGCGCCTCGCCGTCTGGCAGGGGGCCTTCGCCGAGCTCGTCCCGACAGCCGCCGGACAGCCCATGACGGTCACCTACGCCTACGCCTCGACCGACACGGGCGCGCCGCCGCCGTTCTACGGGCGGGGCACGGCGGGCGACCCCAGCGTGCGCTTTGCGCTGACCGGCACCCTTACCGCGGGCGTGGCCGTCACCGACTCGGCGGCCGTCGTGCGCCTCGTCGCGGGGGCCGAGGCCGGCTGGGACCCCTTCGACCTGTCCAAGCTCACGCCGCTCGCGGCAGGCTACGCCACGCTCGCGCCCGTCATCGACCGCGACGGCACGCCGTACCGCCTCGCCATCGACAGCCGGCCGTTCGCGGCGCAACGCGTCTCGCTCGCGCTGCGCACGACGGCCGCGGGCACGTTCCGCCTCTCGTGGACCGTGGACCTGCCGGATGGCTGGACGGCGACGCTCAGCGACACACAGACGGGCTCGGTCACGGACCTCGCGTCGGCCTCGGAGGTCCCGGTCACGACGACCGGGGCCGTCGACGACGAGCGCTTTGTGCTCGTGCTCACGCCGTCCCGCGCGACGGCCGGGGCCGAGGCACCCGCACTCGCGCTCGGGCTCTCCGCTCCCGCTCCGAACCCGGCAACGGGGCGCTCGGGGCTGGTGCTCACGCTGCCCACCGCCGAGCACGTTCGCGCCGTCGTCGTCGACGCGCTCGGGCGCGAGGTCGCCACGCTCTACGACGCTGAAGCGCAGGGCACCGTCCGGCTGAGCGTGGACGCGGCGCGGCTGGCCCCGGGCGTCTACACTGTCCGCGCGGCCGGGGCTTCGTTCGCGCTCTCGCGCCGGCTTACGGTCGTGCGCTAGCACGGCCTCGCCTCTGGCCGGTCCTCGTGGAGGGATACGTCTGGACCGGCGCATGCTGCGGCCGCCTTCCCTCGACGCGTGAGCGGGGGGAGGCGGCCGCTTCTCGCGTCGGTGCCCCGCGGCCGGGCCACCGCCGGGCACGCCGCGCGCGCGCGCAGCGTTAGACCCGCTGCCCGACGCCCCGCTGATGCCCCCCGACAGCCTGCCCCGCCTCGACGGCGACGACGCCCTCCTCTCCGGCCACGACCCGACCGAGCGGATCGTCGGCATCCACGCCGCCGGGCCGGCCGCCGTCCGCCTCTACACGCGCAGCGCCTCGGGCGAGGTCGTGGCTCGCACCGAGCCCGTCTACCCGTTCCTCTTCCTCACGGACGCGCACCTGCTCGACGGCTTCCCGCGCACCCGCGTCAAGCTCCAGCGCCTCGACGGCGACAACGCGTACCGGTTCGTCGCCGTCTTCCCGGACCGCGGCGCGCAGTTCGACGCCGTCCGCCACATCGAGCGCGCGGCGGGGACGGAGGCGAAGCGGCCGGCCGACGTCTACACCGTCGGCGGGCCGGAGCAGCAGTACCTCATGCAGACCGGCCGCACGCTCTTCAAGGGCATGGCCTTCGACGACCTCGTCCGCATGCAGCTCGACATCGAGGTGGTCGCGCACGGCGGCTTCCCGCAGGCCGACGTCCCCGAGCACCGCGTCGTCCTCGTCGCCCTGAGCGACTCGACCGGCTGGCAGCACCTCGTCGGCAGTCCCGAGATGGACGAGGCGACGCTGCTCCGCGAGACCGTCCGCCTCATCCAGGAGCGCGACCCGGACGTGATCGAGATGCACAACGGCTACAGCTTCGACCTGCCGTACCTCGTCGCGCGCTGCCGGATGCACCGCGTCCCGTTCACGATCGGCCGCGACGGGACCGAGCCGCGGACGTTCCCGTCGTCGATCCGCTTCGCCGAGCGCCAGATCGAGTATGACGCGGCCGAGGTCGCCGGGCGGCACATCGTGGACACGATGTTCCTCGCGATGTCCTACGACGTCTTCGCCCGGTCACTGCCGAATTACACGCTCAAGGGCGTCGCCAAACACTTCGGCTTCGCGCCCGAGGGCCGCACGTACGTCCCGGGCGACGAGATCGCGAGCGTCTGGGAGTCCGACCCGCAGCGCATCATGGACTACGCGCTCGACGACGTCGTCGAGACCGAGCGCATCGCGCGGCACCTCTCGGGGAGCACGTTCTACCTCACCCAGATGGTGCCGATGCCGTACGGGATGGTCGCGCGGACCGGCCCCGCGGCCAAGATCGAATCGCTCTTCGTACGTGCCTACCTCCACGCGCGCCACAGCCTCCCGCGCGCCGGCTGGGGGAGCCAGCACGTCGGCGGCTACACGGACGTCTTCGTCACGGGCGTCGTCGGGCCCGTCGTCTACGCGGACGTCGAGAGCCTCTACCCGTCCGTCATGCTCACGTCGGGCGTGCAGCCGGCCTCGGACGCGCTCGGCCTCTTCCCGCGCCTGCTCCGCACCCTCACGGACCTGCGGTTCGAGACGAAGGCCGCGATGAAAGCAGCCGCAGACCCCGGAGCACGGTCCGAGTTGGACGCACGACAAACAGCATACAAGAATATAATAAACAGCTTTTACGGCAGCCTTGGCTTTCAGTTTGCATTGTTCAACGACTTCGCCGAGGCCGACCGCGTCGCGACAGAGGGCCAGGCGATCCTGCGCCGCATCATGTCGGACGTCCGCAAAAAGGGCGGTCGCGTGATCGAGGTCGACACCGACGGTGTCCTCTTCGTCCCGCCCCCGGACGTCCGCGGCGAGGACGCCGAGCGGGCCTTCGTCACCGCCCTCTCGGAGACGATGCCCGAGGGCATCCGCATCGGCTTCGACGGCCGCTTCCGCGCGATGCTGTCGTACAAAAAGAAGAACTACGCCCTGTTGGGGCACGACGGGGAGCTCACGTTTAAGGGCTCGAGCCTCGTGTCCCGCTCCTCTGAGCGCTTCGGCCGCGCCTTCGTCCACGACGCGACCCGCCTGCTGCTGGAGGTCGAGGCTCGCGGAGCGGACGCCATCCAGGACCTGCACGCGCTCTACCTCGACGTCCGCGCCCGGATCGCCGCCCACGACTGGCAGGGCGTCGAGAGCTTCCAGCGCGTCGAGACGCTCAAGATGGGGCTGGACGCCTACGAGCGCGAGGTCTCCGATGGCAAGACGCGGGCGGCCGCCTACGAGGTCGCGGTCCAGGAGTTCGAGCGGACGGGCCAGCCGGTGCGGCGCGGTGAGCGCGTCGCGTACTACATCGCCGAGGCTCGCCCCGGCGACGCGCCCACGGGCACGCGCGTCTTCGAGCTCGCCCGCGCCGCCGCCCTGTGGGACGCCTCGGCGCCCGACGAGTCGACGCCGTTCTACCTCGACCGCCTCGACCAGCTCGCGAAGCGGTTCGAGCCCTTCTTCGAGACGCCGGCCCAGCACCGCCTCGTGTTCTCGCCCGAGGACCTGTTCGGCTTCGACCCCGCCGGCGTCCGGCTCGTCGTCCAAGAGCGCGCGCCCGAGACCGTCGAGGACGACGTCCCCTTCTGAGGCGTCAGATGGGCGGTGAAGCGGCGCGACTGCTCACCCGATGTTCAGGTTGTGGTTAATGCGTGTCGGTACAGAACCTTGCCGGCCGTTCCACATTGGACGGCCCATGCTGCACACCGTGCGGCTGCCCTTTCCACTCTTCTCGTCTCTCTGATGAACCGCATCCTTTCTCTCTCCGCGCTGAGCCTCGCGCTCCTCAGCGGCTGCACCACCGTCAAGTCCCCTGAGGACGTCGCCGACACGGTCGTCAACGCCGGCCGGGGCGACGAGAACGCGGCCGCCCGCGCATCCGGTGGCGTCATGGTCGGCGGCGCGATGATGCTCCCGACCCGAAACCTCGTCGAGAACGCCTCGGGCGCCTCGAACCTGACGACGCTCGTCGCCGCCGTCACGGCCGCCGACCTCGGCGCCACGCTGAGCGGCCCGGGCCCGTTCACCGTCTTCGCCCCGCCGAACAGCGCCTTCGACATGCTCCCCGCCGGCACGGTCGCGACGCTCGTCATGCCCGCCAACAAGGCGCGGCTGACCTCGATCCTGACCTACCACGTCGTCCCCGGCCGCATCATGGCCGCCGACCTCCGCGACGGGCAGGTCCTGACGACGGTCAACGGCGCGCGCCTGACGGTCCACCGGATGGGCAACACGGTCATGGTCGGTGACGCCACGATCACGCAGGCCGACGTCCGCGCCTCGAACGGCGTCGCGCACGTCATCAACAAGGTTCTGATGCCGCCGATGTAGTCGGTGCGGCGCTCTCGCCTCCGGGGCGGTCTCTCACACGAGGGGCCGCCCCGTTTTTGACTGCTGCAGTTTGGAGAGGCCGGGCCTTGTGCCCGTTCAGTGCGCCCTCTCCAACCTGCGGGCCCGCGAGATCAGCGTCGGAGCCAGATCCCTCCCCCCTCTCCAAACTGCATCCAGATGCGCACCGCTCTCCTCCTCGGCGCGACCGGCCTCGTCGGCCGCCACACGCTCGGCCGCCTCGCCGCCGACGCCCGCTGGTCGCGCGTCGTCTCGCTGGACCGCCGCCCCGTCGCCTCCGCCTCGCCCACGCACACGTCGCACGTCGTCGACTTCGAGCGTCTCGGCGACGTCGACCCGGACGTCTGGGCGTGCGACGACGTCTTCTGCGCGATCGGCACGACGATCAAGCAGGCCGGCTCGCAGGCCGCCTTCCGGCACGTCGACCTCGACATTCCGGCCCACGCCGCGCAGCGCGCCCACGCCGCCGGCGCGACGCAGATGCTGCTCGTCAGCGCGATGGGCGCCGACGCGGGCAGCCGCATCTTCTACAACCGCACCAAGGGGCAGGCCGAGGCAGCCGTCCGTGGCGTCGGCTTCGAGTCCGTCCACATCCTGCGGCCGTCCCTGCTCACCGGCGACCGCGCCGAGGAGCGGACGGGCGAAAAGATCGGCGAGGCGGTCCTCCGGATCGTCAACCCGCTGCTCGTCGGCCCGCTCAAGAACCTCCGCCCGACACCGGCCGAGGACGTCGCCTCGGCACTCGTCGCGTTCGCCGCGGAGCACGCGCCGGGCGTCCACGTCCACGACCCCGAGCAGATCCGGCAGCGCGCGGCCTGACGACTCCTCGCCGCGGAGCCGCTGCGCTCCCGGCTCTGCACGCGCGACACGATCCGCTCGCCGATCTCTTCTCCGATTCGCTCGGTCTCGTCCGACAGATCCCGGGCGATGGCCGGGGTCGCCGCCGCGATGCGCTGGCCGGCCGGCGTCTCGTAGAACTCGCGCAGCGCGCGGGCGTCGTCCGCCGAGAGGTGGCGCGCGCAGACGTCGGCCGTGATCGCGGTGACGTCGACGGCCCCGATCTCGTCCTCGACGTCGTCGAACATCTGGCCGATGCCCCGGCGGGCGTCGCGCGGAGCGACCTGCTGGAGCATGTCCTCGAACGCGCCGAGCGTCTCGTGGACCTCGCGGTGACCGACGGCGTCGGCCCCGTTCATCTCGATCACGGCGCGGATGTCGCCCTGCAGCGTCGACGCCTGCTCAAGACCCTGGATACGGTCGCGGTGCCGCCGCTCGCGCCGGTGCGAGTCGCCGCCCGAGCACGCCACGTGGCGAGCAGGAGGATGAGAAATCCGGCACAGACACGCACGAATCGATGGACGATGTCGCGCGGCATAGCGCTGTGTCGCGTCTGGCGAGGCCCGTCTAAAACGTCCAGAGCGGTGGGGTGGCGCGGAGCGACGACGCGCGCTGGCGGAGCGCGCCGAGGGCGCTGCCGAGGGTCGGCTCGCTGGCCGTCGCCCACGCGACTGTCAGCGTCACGCGCTCGCCTGCCGCCATCGAGAACGCTCCCGACGACAGCAGCATCCGCGCCTCGCTCCCATCCTGGACGTCCTGCGGCGTCCCGGCCTGACGCACCGGACCCGTCCCGTCCAGCCAGCCCGTCGTCGCGACCGGGTCGCCGGTGAACGCGAGGCGGTCCGGACGGTCCGTCGTCCAGTCGATCTGGGCCGACCCGTCGTTGAACAGAGTCTGGAGGGCGCGCGAGAACAGCAGGGTCTCGAAGGCGCGCGGCTCCTCGTAGACGCCCGACTTCCGCGTGATCCGGTGGCCCGTCAGGCCACGCCCGAACGGCGTCTGGAGCAGCGTCACGCCGGCAACGCGGCCGCGTTCGGCGTCGGTCCGTCGGGCGCCGTCCCTCCCTTTGATCTGGTCGAGGTAGACGTAGCCGAGCTCCCGCCCCCCGTCCAGCCCGATCAGGTTGTCGTAGATGTCCAGGTCAGAGCCGCTGGTAAACAGGTCGGTGTCCGAGTACAGCCCGACGGTGACGTCCGTCATCGGCGTCGCGCTCGTGTTGGTGATCTCGTAGCGGGCGAAGACCGTGTTGGGCGTGCTGGCGTAGCGGAACAGCGCGACGGTCGTCCCCAGCCCGTCGAAGAGCGCGAGGCCCTGCGCGGTGGCCGGGCTCTGGCAGGTCGCCGTCCAGAGCATCTCGTCGCCGTAGACGCGCGGCGCGCCGGCAGCGTTCACGGGCGCGCCCTGCGCCGCCGGCCAGCCCTCGACGGCGTACGTCGTGTCGGCGAAGACGTGGAAGACGCCGCCGCTGCCGTCGCCGCACGAGGCGTAGGTGGAGCGGCCGAGTGTCTGCGCGGTGCGGAGCGAGCCGCCCTGCGTCCCGGACACCCACAGCCCCGACGACGCGAGCACGTTCAGATTGGACTGCGCCAGCCCGCCCTGCGTGCTCTGCGCAACCCCTCGCCGGTCGAGTTCGAGTGTGAACGGGGACGCCGTGCTCGACGAGAGCTCGGCCCGGTCGCGAGCCGTGGCCTGGATCGCCGCCGTGGAGCCGGAGCCGTCGCCGCCGGCCGAGTCGCACGCACCGAGGGAAAGCAGGAGCGCGAGGAGGAGCAGTCGGTTCATTGCGCCGAGGAGAGCGGGAGGAGAAGCTAGATGCGGACCTAACGCAGCTCAAGGTACTTGGGGGTACCCGTCAGGCGCCGAGCGCGTCGGCGAGCGCGGGCAGGACGTCCCCGAGCGGCGCATCGAGCGCGACGGCCGCGTGGCGGTGCCCGCGCGTCTCGCCGAGCGTGACGACCGCGACGGGCGTCCCCTCCGCCTCGGCCTGACGGACGAAGCGGTAGCCGCTGTAGACCGTCAGGCTGGACCCGACCACGAGCAGCACGTCCGCCGCGCGCACGATCGCGGCCGCCTCGGCGACGCGCGGCTTCGGGACGCTCTCACCGAAGAACACGACGTCCGGCTTGAGCGGACCGTCGCAGGCCGGGCACGTCGGGGCGACGAAGCCGGCGTCGCTCACGTCCGCGTCGCCGTCGGGCGCGATGCGCGTGGGAGTGACGGCCGTCCAGCCCGGGTTGAGCGCCTCGATCCGGTCCTGGACGTCGGCGCGCGGGAAGACGGCGTCGCAGCCGAGGCAGACGATCCGGTCCAGCCGCCCGTGGAGGTCCACGACCTGCCCGGTCCCGGCCGCCTGGTGCAGCCCGTCGACGTTCTGCGTGACCGTCCCGGCGACGAGCCCGGCGGCGTCGAGGCGGGCAAGGGCGGCGTGCCCGGCGTTGGGCCGGGCGTCGAAGACGCGGGACCAGCCGCGCGCGGCCCGCGCCCAGTAGCGCCGGCGGGCGTCGGCCGAGCGGATGAAGTCGTCGAACTGGACCGGATTCCGGGGCACGAGGCGCGTCTGCGGGCCGCGGTAGTCCGGGATGCCCGAGTCCGTCGAGAGCCCCGCGCCCGAGAGGACGGCCGTGCGGCGGCCGGCGAGCAGGCCGGCGAGGGCGTCGAGAGAGGTGGCGGCTGTCGTCATGGACGGAGAACGCGCGTCTGCACAGACCGCGTTCCGCGGATCATCCGTCGCCCGTGATCCGGCCGCCCTCGATCATCTCGCGCGCGTTCTGGAGCGCCGCCTCCGAGAGGTCGCCGCCGGCGAGCAGCTCCGCGACGGCCTCGGCGCGCTCGTCCTCGCCGAGGCGCCGGATGCGCGTCTTCGTCCGCCCGTCCTCGACGTACTTGTCGACCGAGAAGTGGACGTCGCCGAGGCTCGCGATCTGCGGGAGGTGCGTGATCGCGATGATCTGATGGTACTGCGCGAGGCGGTGCATGGACTCGCCCGCGCGGCGCGCGATGGCGCCCGAGATGCCCGTGTCGATCTCGTCGAAGACGAGGATCGGGAGGCGCTCGGACTTCGCCAGGATCGCCTTGAGGGCCAGCATGATGCGCGAGATCTCGCCGCCCGAGGCGACGCGCGCGAGCGGCTTCGGCGTCTCGCCGAGGTTGGCCGAGATGTGGAACTCGACCATGTCTGCCCCGGCCGGGAACGCGGCGACGCGGCGCACGCGGCTACCCTCGGGGAAGGCGACCCAGCCCTTGGCGTCGTCCTGGAGGTTGAACACGACCTCGAAGCGGGCGTGCGGCATCCCGAGCGTCGCCAGCTCGACGCCGATCATGGTCTCGACGCGCTCCGAGACCTCGTGGCGCTTCTGCGACAGCCGGTAGGCCGACGTCGAGAGCGCCTCCTGCGCGGCCTCGATCCTGACGTCCAGTCGCCCGAGCGCGCCCTCGACGTCCTGCGCGAGGGCGTAGGTCGCGCCGATCTCCTCGCGGTGCGCGAGCACAGCCTCGACCGTCCCGCCGTACTTGCGCGCGAGGTAGTCCAGCTCGCCGAGGCGCTCGCGGATTTCGTCCAGCCGCTCGGGGTTGAACTCGATGCGCGCGTTGTAGTCCTGCAGGAACTGCGTGGCCTCCTTGAGCGCGATCTCGGCCGAGCGGACGTCCGAGAGCGTCTCCTCGAAGGAGAGGTCGATGCGGGCGAGGTCCTGGAGCTGGTTCCGGACGAGCACGATGCGGTCGTAGAGCGCATCGTCGCTCTCCGAGATCTGGCCGTAGAGCTCAGCCGTCGCCTCGTACAGGCGCTCGGCGTTTTCGAGGATGCGGCGCTCGGCCTCGAGCCCGTCCGCCTCGCCGACGAGCGGCGCTGTCTTGTCGATCTCGTCGATCTGGAACGCGTAGAGCTCCTTCTGCTTGCGGAGCTCAGCCTCGCGGCGCACGATCCCCGCCCGCTCCGAGACGAGGCTCGCGACTTCGCGGTACGCCGCGCGGTACGTCAGGACGAGCCCGCCGAGGCCGCCGAACGTGTCGAGCAGCTCGACGTGCGTCTCGGTCCGCAGGAGCGACTGGTGCTCGTGCTGCCCGTGCAGGTCGATGGTGTTCGACGCGACCTCGCGGAGGACGTCCAGCGTCGCCGGCGTGTCGTTGACGAACGCGCGGCTGCCCGACGCCGTGATCTCGCGGCGCACGACGAGCATGCCGTTCTCGGACGGGTCGATGCCGTGCTGCTCAAGCAGGGCGGGCACGCGGCCCTCGTCGGCGTTGTCGAACTGGCCCTCGATGACGGCCTTCTTCGCGCCCGTCCGCAGCGCCTCGGTGCTGGCGCGGTCGCCGAGCAGCAGCCCGAGCGCGCCGAGCAGGATCGACTTGCCCGCGCCCGTCTCGCCGGTGATGATGTTGAGCCCGCTGTCGAACTCGACCTCGAGCTCGTCGATGAGCGCGTAGTCGCGGATGTGAAGCGTGCGGAGCATCGGAGGTGGGATACGGGATACGGGATACGGGATGCGCAGACGGGCGCTCTGCCCATCCCGCATCCCGTATCCCCCATCCCCGCTATTCTTCGATGACCCAGCCCTGCTGGAGGAGGCCCTGGGCGACCTTGTACTTCACCTGCCGCTGCTCGCCCTGCCCGTTGCGGACGGTGACGACCTCGTTGCGACCGAACGTCCGGTCGGAGATGATCGGGGCGGTGACGGCGGGCGCCTCGCGCGTGTCCGGCGCGTCGCGTCGGGCGCGGCTCTCGGCGGCCTGGCCGCCCATCTGGCCGGCGTAGTTCGGGTCCGCCGCCTCGTGCTCCGTCTTGGCCCGGCGGGCGTCGAGGCGCGGGCGCGGCGCCTGCTGCGGCGCCTGCTGCGGGCGGTCGCCCTGGACGAGCGGGCCGGCCTTGAACACCAACCCGACGACCTCCTCGTCGATCTCCTGAATCATCTCGGTGAAGAGCCGGTAGGCCTCCATCTTGTACTCGATGAGCGGGTCCTTCTGGCCGTACGCGCGCAGGCCGACGCCCTCCTTGA
>JBBSUZ010000015.1:0-21031 GCA_038233965.1 Rhodothermales bacterium
AAACGCAGATCCTGAAACAAGTTCAGGATGACATATTTTATTGTTGTGGCGGGCCGAATCAAACTATCTCAGTAGACCGTTTTCAACCTTTCAACCCACCAGCGTCGGCTCGGCGACGGCGCCGTCGCCCTCGGACGCCTCGGCGACGGCGAGGGGGAGGTCAAACCAGAAGCGCGTGCCGCGCCCCTTGGTGCTCTCGACGTGGATCGTGCCGCCGTGCGCCTCGAGGATCTGGCGGACGATGGCGAGGCCGAGGCCCGTGCCGCCCATCTTGCGCGAGCGAGCGGTGTCGACGCGGTAGAAGCGCTCGAAGATGCGGTCGAGGTGCTCCTCGGGGATGCCGCGGCCGGTGTCGATGACCTCGACGCGGGCGAAGTCCAGGTGGCGGCGCATGCGGCACTGGACCGAGCCCTCCTCGGAATACGCGATCGCGTTGTCGATGAGGTTCGTGATGACCTGCCGGATCCGGTTGCGGTCGGCGACGACCTCGAGCGGCGGGTTGTCGACCGTCAGCGTCAGGCCCTTCTCCGCGGCGCGCGACTGCAGCATGTCCCCGACTTCGTCGATGAGCGACTGGAGGTTGAAGCGCTGCGGGCGCAGCAGGTCCTCACGGTACTCGAGCTTCGCGATCTCGATGAGGTCCGAGAACAGGTTGTTGAGCCGCTGGAGGTTGATCAGTCCCTTCTGCGAGTACAGGATGCGCTGCTCCGTGGGCAGCTCGGACCCGAGCGCCTCGATATAGCCGAAGCAGGCGAAGATCGGGTTCTTGACTTCGTGCGAGACGTTGCCGATGAACTCGTTCTGGACGCGCTGCATGCGCTGGAGCTCGTGGATGTCGGCGCGGAAGCGACCGGCCATCTGGTTGAGGCTCCGCGAGAGCTCCTGGAACTCGGCCGCGCGCGTCCGGACGGCGATGCGCCCGTCGAGGTCGCCCTCGTTGATGCGCTGGGCGGACCGCGTGATCGCGACGAGCGGGCGCGTGACCTGCCGCGCCGCGAGCCACGCGCCGAACAGGGCCAACAGGAGCGCGAGCGCCATGCCGAGCGCGAGCACGGCCTGGACGCGCCGCACGGCCTTCAGCAGTGGCGGAATCGGCTCACCGAGGCGGATCAGCAGTTGCGCCTGCGGGCGGTAGAGGGCGACGTAGAGCCGGTCCTCCCCGTTCGCCCCGGCACGCTCCGCATACCCGACGCGGTCGGTCGCCCCGAGTGCGTCGCGGACCTCGGGCCGCTCGAAGAACGGCGTCTCCTCACCTGTCGGGCGGTTACCGGACGCTTCCCAGTCCGCGAGGACGCGGTCGCGGGTGGCGACCGAGACGTCGACGTGGGCGAGGAGGGCGATCTGGCCGGCGAGCGCCAGCATCGACGTGTGGTCCGGAGACGCCTCGAGCTGGACCGCGAAGCGCGTCGCCTGCTCGTTCAGCGTCTCGCGGGCTGCCTCGCGCACCTGCCGCTGGAGCGACAGCGACGAGTACAACCCCACGAGCACGACGGCCCCGCCCACGAACAGCCCGAACGTGAGCATCATCCACGTCTGGGTCGAGGCCCGGCGCGGGAGAAACAGTGCACGAAGGCCGCTGAACGTCATAAGAGGATGCGGGATACGGGATGCGGGATACGGGATGCAGGTCGCGGCCCACAATCGGCTCTGCGTATCCCTCATCCCCCATCCCGCATCCCGCTCTTACTCGGAGTCCTCGGCCGTGGCCTCCTCGACGAAGCGGTAGCCGACGCCGCGGACGGTCTGGATGTGCATCGCGAACGCGCCGAGCTTCTCGCGCAGGTTCTTGATGTGCGCGTCGACCGTGCGCTCGGTGACCATCATCGCGTCCTTCCAGATCGTCTCGAGCAGCTGCTGGCGCGTGAACGCCTTGCGCGGGTGGCGCACGAGGTAGCGGAGGAGCTCGAACTCGGTCAGCGTCAGGCCGAGGTCGTCGCCGTCGAGCATGGCGCGGTACTCGTCCTCGTAGATCGTCAGGCCGCGCACGGCGAGCGTCTTGGACTCCTCGGTGCCCGTCCGGCGCAGGACGGCGCGGATGTTGGCGAGCACGACCTGCGGAGAAACCGGCTTCTGGAGGTACTGGTCCGCGTTCTGGAGGCCCTCGAGCTGGTCCGTCTCCTCGACCTTGGCCGTGAGCATGATGATCGGGATCGTCTCCGTCTCGACGCGGCTGCGGAGGCGGCGGGCGACCTCGAAGCCGGACATGCCGGGCAGCATCACGTCCAGGAGGATGCAGTCCACCTCGGGGCCGGCCTTCTGGAGCGCCTCGTCGGCGTCGTGGGCGGTGAGGACGTTGTAGCCCTCCTGGCGAAGGAAGTGGGAGATGATCTCGACGACGTCCTCTTCGTCGTCGACGACGAGGATGGTGATTTCCTGGGGCGTGGACGTGGCCATGGGCGGGCGGGGTTGGGGAGTGTGAAGGTATCGAACACGGGCGATACACGCGGCAGGCGGCGCAGGGTTCTTTTGCGGCCACCTGCGATCGGGCACCGGCCATCGGGAAGGCGAATGCGGGCGTGACGCTCGGGGGCAGAGGGTGCGTTCCCGGCTGGCCCTCCCCTGTTGCCCGATGCCTCTATTCGACGACCACGCGGGGCACGCGGGACGTCAGCCGGCACGTGAGGTCGTACGCGATCGTCTCCGCCGCGTCCGCGACGTCGAGCGCGGACGGGCCGCCCGGGCCGAACAGGACGGCCTCGTCGCCGACGGAGACGGACGCGCCCGCGCCGCCGGGCGGGCCGAGGTCGACCATCAGCATGTCCATGCAGACGCGCCCGGCGATGGGAAACAGCGCCCCGCCGATGCCGACGCTGCCGCGGTTCGAGAGCGCGCGCGGGAAGCCGTCGCCGTAGCCCGCGCCGATGGTGCCGATGCGCGTCGGGGCCTCAGCGGTCCACGTCCGGCCGTACGAGACCGTCTCGCCCGCCGCGACCGTCTTGACCTGCACGATGCGCCCGACGAGCCGCATGACGGGCCGGAGGTCGGCGACGCCGGCCAGCATCCGGTCCGAGACGAGGCCGTAGAGGGCGCCGCCGGCGCGGACGATCTGGCGCCCGGTGACGCTCGCGGGCGTCGCGAGCAGGCCGCCCGTGTTGGCGAGGTGCAGCAGCGGCGGGACCGGCACGCCCTCGGCCGCGACGCGCGCGACGAGCGCGTCGAACCGCTCGACCTGCGTGTCCGTGAAGTCGCCCGAGACATTGGCGAAGTGCGTCCACAGCCCGGCGACGGTGATGCCGGGCGTGGCGGAGAGCAGTCGGACGGCCGCGACGGCGGCGTCCGGGTCGAGCCCGAGCCGGTGCATCCCGGTGTCCGCCTTGACGTGGACCGTGAGCGCGTGTCCGTCCGCTGCGGCACGGGCCGCCGCGTCTGCACTCTCCGGCGACGTCACCGTGAGGTCGAGGCCGAAGCGGGCGAAGGCGGGCAGCGCCTCGGGGAGCGCGGCGCCCATGACGAGGACCGGCTGGCGGATGCCGGCCTCCCGGAGCGCGACGCCTTCGAGGACGTTGGCGACCGAGAAGCGCGTCACGCCGGCCTCGGCGAGCGTCCGCGCGACGTCGATGGCACCGTGGCCGTAGGCGTTGGCCTTGACGGCCGCCATGACCTCGGCGCGGCCAGCGAGGCGGATGATCTGCGCCGCGTTGTGGCGGAGGGCGGCGTGCGAGACGTCGGCGCGGAGCGGGGCGAGAGAGTCGAGCGGCGGCACGGGCCAGAGCAGGGTGAGTCGGGCCGGAACGTAGCGCCGCCGCCGGCCCGCCGCCCGCCGCACGGGGTAGCTTGGCCGCATGTCCGACCACGCGCCCGCGATCCCGTACGCCGCCGAGGTGCGCCGCAAGGCGCTCCATCTCGGCGCGCTCGTGCTGCCGGCCGGCATGCTCGTCCTCGGTCGCCCGACGGCCGCGCTCGTTCTCGCCCCGCTCGCGCTGCTGGCGGTCGCGCTGGACTGGTCGCGGGTCCGGTTCGAGCCCGTCCGCCACCTGCTCCACACCGCCTTCGCTGGGATGATGCGCCCCGAGGAGGTACCGCCGCTCGGCGCGCCAGTCGTCCTCAACGGCGCGACGTGGATGTGCGTCGCCTCGGCCGTCGTCGCCGCCGTCTTCCCGCCGGGCGTGGCCGCGGCGTCGATGGCGATGCTGATGGTGGGCGACGGCGCGGCCGCCGTCGTCGGGCGGCGCTGGGGGCGGACGACGTGGCCGGACGGGCGCAAGTCCGTCGAGGGCACGCTCGCGTTCGCGGTGACGGCCTTCGCGATCGGCCTCGGCGTCGTCGCGTGGCCGGGCTCGGGGCTGAGCGTCGGGGCGTGCGCGGCCGGTGCCGTCGTGGGCGCGCTCGTCGAGATGGCGCCGATCCCGCTCAACGACAACGTCCGCGTGCCGCTGCTCTCGGGGCTGGCGATGTGGGCCGTGCAGGCGGCCGGGCAGGCGCTGTGATGCGGCCGCTCGCGAGCCCCGCCCGCGCGCTCGCGCGGCTGGCGATGCAGGTCGACGCGATGCCGCAGCCCCCGCTGCGCCCGACGCGCTACCCGGTCGTGCTGATGCACGGCTTCGGGGCCGTCGCGGGCGTGCTGCCGGGCGGCGCGCTCCACGCCGAGGCGATGCACCTGCGCGCGCGCGGCGTCTGGGCCTACGCGCCGACGGTCAACCCGTACGACACCGTCACCGTCCGGGCGGCAGCGTGGGCGGAGCGCCTCGAGCACATCCTCGCCGAGACGGGCGCCGAGCGCCTCAACCTCGTCGCGTTCTCGTCGGGCGGGCTGGACGCGCGCCATCTCGCGACCGAGATGGGCTGGGCCGAGCGCCTCGCGAGCATCGTCACCGTCGCGACGCCGCACGCCGGGACCGCGCTCGCGCAGTTCGTCCTCGACCGCCCCGAGCGCCTCCGCGGATGGGCCGTCGGGATCATGGACTTTTTCGGCCGCGCAGCCTACGACGCCGCCCCGCACTCGGCCGACGCGCTCGTCGAGCTCTCGCCCGCCTCGGCGTCCGAACGGTTCGGCGCGGCGACGGTGCCGGGCGTGTGGTGCGCGTCGTTCGCGTCGCAGGCCGGCAAGGGCACGGAGGTGTCGATGTACCCGCCGCTCGTCGTCCCGAACCGCATCCTCCACGGCCTCGCCGGGCTCAACGACGGCATCGTGCCGGCCGCGAGCGCCGTCTGGGGCGAGCACCTCGGCACGCTGGACGCCGACCACGCGCGCCTCATCGGCCTGAGCCTCACCCCGTCCGACGCGTTCGAGTCGTGCGGGTTCTACCTCTCGGTCTGCGACCGGCTGGCCGTGCGCGGGTTTTGAGTGCAGGGCGCCCGTGGAGGAACGAGCAGCAGAACGTCGAGTTAGTCGTTCCAACAACGATCCTGACCCGATGACGCTCCTCACGCCCTTCCGCCTCGGCCTGCTCACGCTCCCCAACCGGACCGTGATGGCGCCACTCACGCGCAGCCGCCACGCCGGCCAGGTCCCGACGGCGCTCGCGCCGACGTACTACGCGCAGCGCGCCTCAGCCGGGCTCATCGTCGCCGAGGCGACGCAGATCATGCCACGCGGACAAGGCTACCCGGACACGCCGGGCATCTACACGGACGCGCAGGTCGAGGCGTGGAAGGACGTGACGGACCTCGTCCACGCCGTCGGCGGGCGCATCGTGCTGCAGCTCTGGCACGTCGGCCGCGTGTCGCACTCGGCGTACCACGATGGCGCGCTGCCCGTCGCGCCGTCCGCCATCGCGGCGACGGGCAAGGCGATGACGCCGGACTTCCAGATGGTCCCGTTCGAAACACCGCACGCGCTGACTGTGGACGAGATTGCCGAGACGGTGGCCGCGTACCGCGACGGCGCGCGGCGGGCGCGCGAGGCCGGCTTCGACGGCGTCGAGATCCACGCGGCCAATGGCTACCTCATCGAGCAGTTCCTGTCGTCCGAGTCCAACACCCGCACCGACGCCTAC
Source organism: Rhodothermales bacterium (assembly GCA_038233965.1). Lineage (GTDB taxonomy): Bacteria > Bacteroidota > Rhodothermia > Rhodothermales > Rubricoccaceae > DASVSE01. The sequence continues at coordinate 5,937 of JBBSUZ010000015.1, forward strand.
GGCGGGTCGGTCGAGAACCGCGCGCGCTTCCTCGACGAGGTGACGGCGGCGGTGCTCGAGGAGTGGCCGGCCGAGCGCGTCGGCGTGCGGCTGTCGTTCGGGCAGGGCACGTCGGGCGCAGTCGACGCGGACCCCGCCACGACGTTCGCGCACGTCGCCCGGCAGGCGCAAGCGGCGGGCCTCGTCTACCTCCACGCCATCCGCCCCAACTCGAAGACCCTCGTCGCCGAGAACCGGACCGACCTCGACGTCATCGCACTCGCCCGCGCGCACTTCGACGGGGCCGTCATCGCCGCCGGCGACTTCTCGGCCGAGGAGGCCGAGCAGACCGTCGCCGAGGGCCGGGCGGACCTCATCGCCTTCGGGCGAGACTTTCTCGCGACGCCGGACCTGCCGATCCGCCTCGCGGCCGGCGTCCCGTTCAACACGCCCGACCCGTCGACCTTCTACGGCGGCGGCGCGCACGGCTACACGGACTACCCGATCTGGGACGGGATGGACGACGAGCAGGCGGAGGGCTGACCGGCGTCAGCCGGCGTACTCGCCCCAGACGGCGCGCAGGCGGTGGGCGATCTCGCCGACCGGCGCGCGCGCCTCGACGGCGGCGATGAGGCGCGGCATGAGGTTGTCCGTGCCCCGCGCCGCCGCCTCGATGGCGTCCATCGCGGCCGTCCACGCCGCGTCGTCGCGGTCGGCGCGGAGGGCGGCGAGGCGCTCGGACTGCGTGACGCGGATCGAGTCCGGCACCTTCATCGTCTCCATCTCGAAGCGGTCGTCCGTCGTGAAGCGGTTGGTGCCGACGATGACGTCCTCGCCGGACTCGATGGCGAGTTGGGCGGCGTAGGCCGAGGCCCCGATGCGGTCCTGGTAGAAGCCTGCCTCGATGGCCGCGACGGCCCCGCCGAGCGCGTCGACCTCGGCGATGAGGCGCGTCGCGTCCGCCTCGATCTGGTCCGTGAGCGCCTCGACGACAACTGAGCCTGCGAGCGGGTCGGCATACTGCGCCACGCCCGATTCGAAGCCGATGACCTGCTGCGTGCGGAGCGCGAGCGTCGCCGCGGCCTCGGTCGGCAGCGCGAGCGCCTCGTCGTAGCCGTTGGTGTGGAGCGACTGCGTGCCGCCGAGCACGGCCGCGAGCGCCTGGATCGTCACGCGGGCGACGTTGACGAGCGGCTGCTGCGCCTGGAGCGTGGAGCCGCCGGTTTGGACGTGCATCCGGAGCATCATCGCGCGCTCGTCCGTCGCGCCGAAGCGGTCGCGCATGATGTGGGCCCACATCCGCCGAGCGGCCCGGAACTTGGCGACCTCCTCCAGGAAGTCGTTGTGGGCGTTGAAGAAGAACGACAGGCGCCGGCCAAACTGGTTGACGTCGAGCCCGGCGTCGACGGCGGCCTGGACGTAGGCGATGCCGTCGGCGAGGGTAAAGGCGAGTTCTTCGGTGGCCGTCGAGCCGGCCTCGCGGATGTGGTAGCCCGAGATCGAGATCGTATTCCAGCGCGGGAGGTCCGTCGCGCACCACGCGAAGATGTCCGTGATGAGGCGCATCGACGGGCGCGGCGGGTAGATGTACGTCCCTCGCGCCGCGTACTCCTTGAGGATGTCGTTCTGGATCGTCCCGCCCAGCCGCGTCAGGTCCGCGCCCTGCTCCTTGGCCACGGCGACGTAGAGCGCGAGCAGCGTCGCGGCGGTCGCGTTGATCGTCATCGACGTCGTGACGCTTTCCAGCGGGATGCCGTCGAAGAGGCGGCGGACGTCGTCGATGGAGCAGATGGACACGCCGACTTTGCCGACCTCGCCCTCGCTCACCGGGTCGTCGGCATCGTAGCCGATCTGGGTCGGCAGGTCGAAGGCGACCGACAGGCCCGTCGTGCCGGCCGCGATGAGCGCGCGGTAGCGCTCGTTGGACGCCTCGGCGGTCGAGAAGCCGGCGTACTGGCGCATCGTCCACAGCCGCTCGCGGTACATCGTCTCGTAGACGCCGCGCGTGAACGGGAAGTGGCCCGGCGCGCCCACGCGGGCGTCGAGGTCGGGCGGGAGGGCGAGCGGGTCGGGGTGGGTCGTCTCGGACATCACGGGCAGCAGTCAGGGGGGCGGGCGAAGAGTACGTGCGCCATCGTGGCGGGTGCCCGCCTGCCGTGCCCCCGCTAGCTTGGCTGTCCCCCGTCCCCGATTCGATGCTCCGTCTCGCTCCCCTGCTCGCCCTCATCCTGCTCGCCGCCGCCGCGCACGCGCAGACCGTGACCTACCAGTACGACCGCGGCACGGGCTCGCAGAACATCGGCCCGCCGTCGACCTTCGACCCGGACATGCTGTGGGGCAACTACTACCTGCGGCAGGCGGGCGGCGAGGCCATCACGTCGGTCACCGTCGCCTTCGGCAACACGTTCCCGTCGCGCGCCAACCCGGTCACGGTCTGGGTGCTGACGGACGACGACGGCGACGGCGACCCGCGCAACGCGCGCGAGGTGGCGCGGGCCATCCTGCCCGGCCCGATCGTCGGCACGACGCCGATCACGGTCCCGATTCCGCCGACGCTCGTCGGCCCCGGCTTCTTCGTCGGCGCGAGCGTCGAACTGCTCGGCGGGCAGGACCGGCCGGCGCGGCTGGACCCGAACGCGCCGGCGGACAACTCGTGGATCTTCTACGCCGACAGCATCGCGGCCGTCATCGACGACCTTGCGTCGGCGCCGTACGGGCAGCGCATCAACCCGCCATTCCCCGGCGCCTTCCTCGTCCGCGCGACGGGCATTCCGGGCGGGCTGGCCGGCGAGCCCGGGCCTGATGCACCGTCAGGTCTCGTCGCCGTCCCGAACCCGGTTCACGGCACGACGTCGCTGCGGTACACGCTCACCGAGCCCGGCGACGTGGTCGTGACCGTCGTGGACGCGCTCGGCCGGACGGTGGCGACGCTCGCCCGAGGCGCGCAGTCGGCCGGCGAACAGTCCGTGGTGTGGGACGCGCGGGCGGTCGCGCCGGGCGTCTACGCCGCGCGCATCGAGACGGCACGCGGGACGTCCACGGCGCGCGTCGTGGTGATGCGGTAACCGGGACGTCAGCCCTCGCGGTCCGTCGTCTCCTCGAGGATTCGGGCGTCCGAGACGTTGGGATCCATCTCCTTCTTGAACGCCGACTGCGCCTCGACGACGATCGAGGCGGCGCGGTCGATGGCGCTATCGGCGGCCGTCGCGGCGAGGCGGACGGCCCCGCCGGCGAGCAGGCCGAGGCGTCCGACGACCCCGGCCTGCTCGAACCGCTGGAGCCACGTCTCCATCAGGACGCCGAGGGCTCGTCCGGGCTCGGCGGCATGCCCGGGTCGCGGCGCGAGCGGCCCGGCCGTTTTTTGGGGGCTTCGCCCGACGCGGCTGCAGCCGCCGCCTCTGCTGCAGCCTCAGCCGCCTCCGGGTCCGGCATCGGGTTGCCCGGGCGCATCGGATCGCGGAAGATGCTGTCGAGGTCGAGGCCCGAGATGGCGTCGGCGACCTGGCGGCCGGTCTCGGTGAGGGCCTGCCCGATGGTGCCGAGCGTCGCCTCGAGGACGAAGGCGGCCTTGTCGGGCGTGGCGAGGCGGTCGAAGGCGGCGCGGAGGTCGTCGTAGGGCGCGCCGTGCGGAGGAGTCTTGGGCATTGGTGTGCAGCGTGGAGCCGCGAGCGTTCGACGGCGTTCGACGGCCCCCCCCGACCTGGAGTTTCACGCATGCCCGACGCCGCCTCCCCCGCCGTCCCTCCCGCCCACCGCATCGTCGATGGGCTCGTCATCCGCTCGACCGGAAGCTGGTACAACGTCCGCACCGACGAGGGTGTCGACGTGAAAGCGCGCGCGCGTGGCCGCTTCCGGCTGGCCGCGCTCGACATCGACGAGACCAACCCGCTCGCCGTCGGCGACCGCGTCGAGCTCCGGATGGAGGACGACGACACGGCGCTCGTGACGGCGATCCGGCCGCGCCACAACCAGCTGTCTCGGCGCGCAGCGGGCTCCCGCGGGGCCGTCCGCGAGCACGTCATCGTGGCCAACGTGGACATGGCGTGGTGCGTGCAGTCCGTCTTCGGCCCGAAGTTCAACCCCGGCTTCGTGGACCGCTTCCTGGTCGCGGCCGAGGCGCGGCACGTCGCGGGCGGGCTCGTGCTGAACAAGGCGGACCTGATGGTCGACGAGCCGCGCGCCCAGGCCGCGATGGAGTTCTGGTCCGGTCTCTATCGGAATCTCGGCTACCCTGTCCTCGTGACGAGCGCCGAGACGGGCGAGGGCGTCGACGCGTTCAAGAGCGCACTCGCGGACCAGGTCTCGGTCGTGTCGGGCCCGTCGGGCGTCGGCAAGTCCAGCTTGCTCAACGTCGTCGAGCCAGGGCTCGGGCTGCGGACGTCGCACATCGGCCTGCGCACCCAGAAGGGCCGCCACACCACGACCTTCGCGACGCTCTACGAGGCGGCGGGCGGGTGGGTCGCGGACACGCCGGGCGTCCGCGAGTTCGGCATCTGGGACATGTCGCCGGTCGAGCTCGGCGGCTACTTCGTCGAGTTCCGCCCGTTCATCCCGGACTGCCGCTTCCCGAACTGCACGCATGTCCACGAGCCCGGCTGCAAGGTCATCGAGGCCGTCGAGGCGGAGACGATCACGGAGCAGCGCTACGCGTCCTACCTCGGCATCCTCGAGACGGTCGAGACGGAGTATGAGAACACGCGGCAGAAACGCTGGCGGACGGTCGGCCGGCCGGACGACCCGGACGAGGCCGTCGAGGACGTCGAGTAGACCTGGATGCCGCACGGATCGACCCCACACCGTAGGGGCACAGCTTGCTGGGCCCGCCCCGACGAATTGCAAACCGGATCGACGGTCACGGCATACGGCATATCGTGCCCCGACGGATTGTGAACCGGATCGACAGGTGCGGTATGTCGCGTCTGACGGCGTGCAAACCGGGTCGGCGGGCACAGCAAGCTGTGCCCCTACAGACGGGCTGATTCGGGCGTGACCGGGGGCGGCGTGCGGGGGCGTTCCGTCACGACTCCACGTCACACCAGCACCTCGTCACCGGAGGGCTCGACCTCGATCCGGAACGTCGTGCCGGCGCCGACGCGCGTCTCCTCGACCGCGAGCGAGCCGCCGTGCGTGGACTCGACGATCCGCTGCGCGAGGCTCAGGCCCAGGCCCCAGCCGCGGCGCTTCGTCGAGAAGCCGGGGCGGAAGACGTGGCGGGCCGTCGCGCGGTCCATGCCCTTGCCCGTGTCGCGGACGCGGACGACGACGCGCCCGCCCTCGAGGTTGGCCGTCGCGTCGACGCGGTGGCCGCCGGGCGGCGACGGGACGCCCTCCATCGCGTCGAGCGCGTTCTTGGTCAGGTTCTCCACGACCCACTCGAAGAGGTCCGCGTTGAGCATCGCTGACAACCCGGCCTCGGCCTCGACGCCCAGCGAGACGCCGCTCGACGCCGAGACGCGCGGCCGCATGTAGTCCATCACCGCCTCCAGCAGCGGCCCGACGGGCGTCGGGACGAGGGCGGACGTCGAGCCGATTTTCTCGAACCGGTCCGCGACCCGCTTCAGGCGGTCCACGTCGCGCTCGAGCTCGTCCGCGATCATTTCGGCCGGCGGCGCGTCGTCGCCGAGGCGCAGGAGCTCGACCCAGCCGATGATCGACGACAGGGGCGTGCCCAACTGGTGCGCCGCCTCGCGCGCCATCCCGACCCACAGGCTGGACTGCTCGTTGCGCCGCACGTACGAGAAGCCGAGGTAGCCGACGAGCACGAACAGCCCGACGACGGCGAGTTGCACGAACGGGAACAGGCGGATGAGGCGCGCGAGCGGGCTCTCGCCGTAGTAGACGCGCTGGACCTGGTCCGGGCCGGTCCGCAGCGGGATCGGCGGGTGCCGCACGCCCATCTCCCCCACGAGCGCGGCGAGCGCCTCCGGGTCGTCCTCGGTGGCCTTCGGCACATTGCGTGAGCTGACGATGGCGCCGGTCGTCGAGTCGACGAGAATGGCGGGGACGGAGAAGCGGGCGGGCAGGACGATCTCGTCGAAGACGAAGCCGAGCCCGGCGTCGGGCGGCGGGTTGGCGGCGCGCTCGACGGCCTCGGCGAGGCGCGCGCGCTCGGCGTCTGGCAGGCCGGAGGCGGCGGCGAGCGAGTCGAGCGCGTCCCACTCGGTCCCGTCGCCGGCCATCGCGGCCTGCATCTGGGCGCTGCTCTGGAACTCGATCGCCCGCGCCCACAGCTCGACCGCCGCCTCGTCCTGCGCCTCGAGCCGGTCCGCGAGGCGGCTCGTGAACAGCAGCGACGCGACCGCGATCGCGACCGCGGCCACGATCAGGCCGAGCTTGATCTTGGTGCTCGTGCGGTAGGGGGACAAGGCGGGGTACCGGGTACGGAGTACGAGGGTACGAATCGGCCGCGGGGGTACCCTGTACCTCGTACCCGCTCACATCACGATCGTCTGCTCGCGCTTCGGGCCCGTCCCGATCGTCGTCACGGGGACGCCGAGGCGGCTCTCGATCCAGGCGACGTAGGCGCGGGCGGCGTCCGGGAGGTCCGCCAGCGTACGGGCGGCGTCGAGGCGCTCGGCGAAGCCGGGCAGCGTCTCGTAGACGGGCTCGGCGCGGTCGAGCAGGCGCGCGTCGGCGGGGTAGCGCTCGGTCGTCTTGCCGTCGATGCGGTAGGCGGTGCAGACGCGGATCTCGTCGAAGCCGGCGAGGACGTCGAGCTTGGTGAGCGCGATCTCGGTGAAGCCGTTGAGGCGCGTCGCGTAGCGGAGGGCGACCATGTCCAGCCAGCCGCAGCGGCGCGGGCGCCCCGTCGTCGCACCGAACTCGTGGCCCTCGGCGCGCAGGCGCTCGCCGGTGTCGTCGAGCAGCTCGGTCGGGAAGGGCCCGTTGCCGACGCGCGTCGAGTACGCCTTGACGATGCCGACGACGCGGTCGACGGCCGTCGGCGGGATGCCGAGGCCGGTGCAGGCGCCGCCGGCCGTCGGGGAGGACGAGGTGACGAACGGGTACGTCCCGTGGTCGACATCGAGCAGGGCGCCCTGCGCGCCCTCGGCGAGGATGCGCTTGCCGGCCGCGAGCGCGTCGTGCAGGTAGGCCGCCGTGTCGGTGACGTACGGGTCGATGATCTCGTCGAAGGCGACGTACTCGTCGACGATGGCGTCGACGTCGAGGCGGTCGTCGCCGTAGATGCGGGCGAGGACGTCGTTCTTGTCCTCGATGGCCGCCGTGAGCTTGGTCCGCAACGCGTCGCGGTCGAGCAGGTCCACGACGCGGATGCCGGCCCGAGCGACCTTGTCGACGTACGCCGGCCCGATGCCGCGGCCGGTCGTGCCGATGGCCTCGCCGCCCTCGACCGCCTCGGCGGCGCGCTCCTGCGCGCGGTCGAGCGCCTTGTGGTACGGCATGATGAGGTGCGCCGTGTGCGACACCTTCAGCCGACCGTCGACGGAGTAGCCGCGCGCCTCGACGGCGCGGACCTCCTCCATGAACGCGACGGGGTCGATGACGACGCCGTTGCCGACGACGCAGACCGTCCCGTCGTGGAAGATGCCGGACGGGATGAGGTGGAGCACGAACGTCTCCTCCTCGCCCTGCGCGTTGGTCCACTGGATGGTGTGGCCGGCGTTGGCCCCGCCCTGGTACCGGGCGACGATGTCGACGTCGGGCGCGAGCAGGTCCACGACCTTGCCCTTGCCCTCGTCGCCCCACTGCGCGCCGATGATGATGGTGACGGGCATGACGACGGGGAGCGGGAAGCGGGGAATGGGAAACTGCGGTCTGGTCACAAAACCCCTCCCCTGGGGGAGGTGGCTGCCCCTGGCAGCCGGAGGGGATTGGAGCGCGCGAGCTCTGTACGTCCCCCCCACCGGCCTGCGGCCGGAGCCCCCCGCAGGGGGCAGTTTTCAAGCGTCAGCGGATGTGCTGTAGCGCTCAGTCGCCGGTGCTGACCTTGTGGAACGAGGCGACGGCGGCGTCGACCGAGTCGAACGTCTGGAAGACGTCCAGCAGGCGCGTGGTCTTGAGCAGGAGCTCGGTGCGCGACGTCGCGCGGGCGAGGCGGAGGTCGCCGCCGCCCTGCCGCGCGTTCGTCATCGCGCCGACGAGCATGCCGAGCCCGGACGAGTTCATGTGTCCGACGCCACCGAGGTCGGCGACGGCGCGGACGGGCGCGTCGAGCGCGCGGAGGGCTTCGACGAGCGCGGAGCCGTCGGGCCCGCCGAGGGCGTCGCCGTCGAGCACGAGCACGGTCACGCCGTTGTCGACGGTTTGGGAGATCGTCATTGGGGAGCGGATAATGGGAAACGGGGAGCCGGGAACGCGCAGAGTCGAGAGTCGACCCTGCTGGCCGCTCCCGGCTCCCCGGTATCTCAGCGGGCGGCGCGGACGGCGCGCGCGCGGACCTCGAGGGGGAAGCGCTCGCGGAGGAGCACCACGAGCGGCGCGGCGACGAAGATCGACGAGTACGTGCCGAGCACGATGCCGATGAACAGCGCGAGCGCGAAGCCGCGCAGCTCCTCGCCGCCGAGGAACAGCAGCACGACGAGCGGGATCAGCGTCGTGCCCGACGTGATGATCGTGCGCGAGAGCGTCGCGTTGATGGCGCGGTTGGCGACCGTCGAGAAGGTCTCGGTGCGGTACAGGCCGAGCGTCTCGCGGATGCGGTCGAACACGATCACGGTGTCGTTCACCGAGTAGCCGACGATCGTCAGCAGGGCCGCGATGATGGTCTGCGTGATCGTGAACGTCAGCGGCGTGAACGCGTTGAGGATCGCAAAAATGCCGAGGATCACGAGGACGTCGTGGCCGAGCATGAGGACCGCCGCGACGCCGTAGCGCCAGTCGTAGCGCGCGAGGACGTAGAGCAGGATCACGAGCAGGCCGCCGATGACCGAGTAGATCGCGCCGCGGTACAGGTCCCCGGCAAAGCGCGGGCTGATCGAGTAGCTGTCGCCGATGGTCGGGTTCGACGCCGGGAAGGCAGCGGCGAGCGTCGTCGTGGTCTTGTCGTTGATGGTCTGGATGTCGCCCGTGGTGCCGGTGCGGACGAGGATCTCGCGGGGGTTGCCGTAGAGCTTGACCTCGGTGTCCGGGCCGAGCGCCGGCAGGAGGGCCTGGCGGGCCTGCTCGAGGTCGACCGGCTGCGCGAGCTCGACGACGAGTTCGGTGCCGCCGGCGAAGTCGATACCGGCCTTGAGGCCGGGGTAGATCAGGCCGATGATGGCCACGAGGATCAGGATGCCCGAGACGGTGAAGCCGATCTTGCGGCTGCCCCAGAAGTCGTAGGAGGCGTTTTCGAAAAGGCGCATTGTAATCTTAGGTACTGGGTTCGGGGTACTGGGTACGAGAGGGGATAGGCCGGGGCCGCGGTCGAGGCGTACCTCGAACCGCGTACCCCGTACCAGCTCTTCACCCGAATGCGATGGCGCGGCCGCTGGTGCGGTTGAGCCAGAAGTCGACGATGAGGCGCGTCACGACGAGGGCCGAGAAGACGGACGTCGCGATGCCGGCCATGAGCGTCACGGCGAAGCCCTGGATCGGGCCGGTGCCGAACGAGTACAGCACGACGCCGATCAGGAACGTCGTGATGTTGCCGTCCGCGATGGCGGTGAGGGCCTTCTCGAAGCCGATGTCGACCGCGGAGCGCGTGGACTTGCCCGACGCGAGCTCCTCGCGGATGCGCTCGTAGATGAGCACGTTGGCGTCCACGGCCATGCCGAGCGTCAGCACGATGCCGGCGATGCCGGGCAGCGTCAGCGTGGCCTTGAAGCCGGCGAGGATGCCGAAGAGCAGGACCAGGTTGACGATGAGCGCGAGGACGGCGAAGACGCCGCCGGTGCGGTAGTACACGATCACGAAGAGCGCGACGAGCGCGAAGCCGATCAGGAACGAGTTGATGCCGTTGTGGATGGCCTGCGCGCCGAGGCTCGGGCCGATGGTCCGCTCGCCGACGATGTTGACCGGGGCCGGGAGCGCGCCCGACTTCAGGATGGTCACGATGTCTGTGACCTGCTGGCGCGTGAACGAGCCCGTGATCTGCGTGCGGCCGTTCGGGATCGCGCCGTTGATCGTCGGGAAGGTGTAGACGACGTCGTCGAGGACGACGGCGACGGGCTTGCCGATGTTGGACGACGTGATCTGGCTCCAGCGGCTCGCGCCCTCCGAGTTCATCGTGAGCGAGACCTCGGGCGCGTTGGTGACCGTGTCGTACTCGGCGCGGGCATCGGTAACGACGTCGCCGGCGAGCTCGACGCGCTGGTTCACGGCGACGAGCTCGAAGACGTCGGCGCCGTCGGTCGTGCCGGTCTGCGGCGAGGCCGTGTAGAGCAGGTCCGTGCCGGGCGGCAGGAGCGCGCGGACGGCCGGCGCGGCGAGCATCCGGCGCACGGCGCCGGTGTCGGCCTTCGCGACCATGCCGAAGATCGGCGAGGCCGGGCCGGCGGGTGCGAGCTGGACCATCTCGGAGAACGCGCGGCCCGCAGCCGGCCGGGCGGCCGTCGTGGCGGACGTGCCGCCGGTGAGGGCGTCGACGTCGAGGCGCGCGCGCGCCGTATCACCCGTCGTCGTGCTCGTCGCACCCGTCGAGTCGGTCGTGGCGGACGAGTCGGCCGGGGCGGCGGGCGTCGGCTGGCCGGACTGCTGAGCGGCGAAGTAGGCGGCGATGCGCTGGCCGGCCTGCTGGACGAGCTGGCCGTCGGGGAGCAGGCGGAACTCGAGCTTCGCGGTGCCGCGGAGCAGGTTGCGCACGCGCTGCGGCTCGTCGACGCCGGGCAGCTCGACCGCGATGCGGCTGGAGCCCTGGCGCTGGATGAGCGGCTCCGAGACGCCGAAGCGGTCGACGCGCTGGCGGATGATCTCCTGGGCGCGGCTCAGCGCGTCCTCGACCTCGGCCCGGAGGTACACGACGACCTCGGGGTTGGTGCTGCGGGCGGTGATGCCGCCGGCCGTGTTGCGGAAGTAGCGCGCGAGGCGGGTGCCCGGGCGGGCCGTCTCGACGGCGTTCGTGAACAGCGTCACGAACTCCTCCCGGCTGGTCTCGGAGGCGGTCGTGGCCGCGGCGAGCGCGGCGTCGAACGTCTCGTCCGTGCGGCCCTCGGCGAGCTCGCGCAGCAGCGTGCCCGTGCCGACTTCGAGCGTCACGTTCATGCCGCCCTGGAGGTCGAGGCCGAGGTTGAGCGACGACTCCCGCGTCTTCAGCAGCGACTCGGCGTTGGCCGCCTCGTACGCCTCGCGGGCGGGGGCGTCCATCGCGTCGAGGCGCGCGTTGTTGCGGGCGTTGAGGAACGTCGGGAAGAGCGAGTAGATCGCGATCAGCAGAAACGCGGCGGTCGCTGCGATTCGGAGTCCGTTGCCTTGCATGGTCTGGGTGCGCGCCGGGGCGCGACGTAAATGCGGAATGAGGCCGGCGGGCCGGCACGGGTCTGGTCGGCCGCCCACGAGGGCAGCCGACGGTCAGGTCTGGGGCGCGCCGGGCCGACCGCCACGGCGCACGGTGGCGCTACGGCGCGCGGGTCGGGGCCGTCCGCGTCTCGGGCACGCGCGCGCTCGGCGCGACGGGCGCCGTATCAGGCGCGTCGGCGACGGGCAGGCGCGGCGCGTCGGCCACGGGGCTCAGCACGGCGACGGCCGCGGCGGCGGACGGCGGAGCGGAGAGGCCGGCCGGGGCCGCGACGGCCACGGGCTGCGGCGCGGGCGGGATGCCGCTGAGGGCGTCGCCGCGGAGCGCGTCGTAGATCGTCTGCCCGACGCTCGCATCGCCGCTCACGCGGACGTAGACGGCGACGAACTGGTCGATCGCGGCGTCGCGCGTCGGGGCCTGGGCGGCGGCGGCACGGGCAGCGGCGAGCGCCGAGGCGTCGAGGCTGCGCTCGGTCCGCGTCTCCGTCTTGGCCGACGCAGCCGGCACCGCGCCCGCGCCGACGCCCGCCACGAGGAGCAGGGCGACGAGGCGCTGGAGGAGCCGGTGGCGGAGACGACGCATGAATCGGGAGGCGGCCGGACGAATCTTCGGCAGGTCGGCAAGCTAGCCTCTCCCCTGCCCGCCCGCCGGAACCCGCCCCGTCTCTTCACGCAGCGCTCACGTCTGTCGGGCGCGTACTCTCGGTCTCCGGCCACCCGATGTCTCGATGCCCGCCTTCCTGCTCGCCCTTGACCAGGGCACGACGTCCACGCGCGCCGTCCTCTTCGACGCCGCCGGCACCGTTCACGGCGTCGCGCAGACGCCGCTCGCGCAACACTACCCCGCGCCCGGCCGTGTCGAGCACGACGCCGTCGAGATCCGCGACGCGACGATTCAAGTCGGGCGCGCGTGTCTCGCGGAGGCGGGTGTGACGGCCCGCGACGTCGCGGCCGTCGGGATCGCGAACCAGCGCGAGACGGCGGTCGTGTGGGACCGCCGCACGGGCGAGCCGGTCGGCCCGGCGATCGTCTGGCAGGACCGCCGCACGGCCGACGTCTGCGCCCGCCTCGCCGCCGACGGCCTCGGTCCGCACGTCGAGGCGACGACCGGGCTCCGGCTGGACCCGTACTTCTCGGGTACCAAGCTCGCCTGGATCCTGGACCACACGCCGGGCGCGCGCGACCGCGCCGACCACCTCGCCTTCGGCACGGTCGACGCCTGGCTCGTCTGGTGCCTCACGGGCGGTCCAGACGGTGGCGTCCACGCGACGGACGTCACAAACGCCTCGCGGACGATGCTGTGGGACTTGCGGCGGGCCCGGTGGGACGACGAGATCCTCGCGGCGCTCCGCATCCCGCGCTCCGTTCTACCCGAGGTCCGTCCGTCGATCGGCGACTTCGGGACGATCCCGGCGTCCGTCTTCGGCGGGGACCTCCCGATCCGCGGCGTCGCCGGCGACCAGCACGCGGCGCTCGTCGGGCAGGCGTGTCTCGCGCCGGGGCAGACCAAGGTCACGCTCGGAACAGGCGCGTTCCTGCTGATGCACACCGGCGGCGCGCCCGCGCGCTCGGCCCACGGCCTGCTCACGACGGCCGCCGTGGACGTCGGCGCCGGACCTCAGTTCGCGCTCGAAGGCAGCGTCTTCGTCGCGGGTGCCGCCGTGCAGTGGCTGCGCGACGACCTCGGGATCGTCGGGTCGGCCGAGGAGACGGCGGATCTAGCGGCCTCCGTGCCCGACTCGGGCGGCGTCGTGTTCGTGCCGGCCTTCACGGGCCTCGGGGCGCCGCACTGGGACCCGGCCGCGCGCGGCCTCGTCGTCGGGCTCACGCGCGGCACGACGCGCGCCCACCTCGCCCGCGCCACGCTCGAAGCGCTCGCCTTCCAGACCCGCGACGTCGTCGACGCGATGGCGGCCGACGCCGGGCTCGCGCGCGACGGCCTGTCGTCACCGACGCTCCGCGTCGACGGCGGAGCCGCGTGCAACCCGGTCCTGCTCCAGATGCTCGCCGACGTCCTCGGCGCGCCGGTGGAGCGGCCTGCGCTGGTCGAGGCGACGGCGTGGGGGGCCGCCGCTCTCGCCGGCATCGACGCCGGTCTGCTCACGCCCGCCGACGTCTCGGCGATGTGGCGCGCAGACGTCCGCGTCGAGCCAGATCCTACGTCACGGCTCCGCACAGACGGCTACCGCGACTGGCAGCGCGCCGTCGCCCTGTCGCGCGGGTGGGCAGACGGCCCGACGCTCCCGTAGAGACGCGCCACGGCGCGTCTTGCGACGCCGAGATACATCAGAGGCCGTGTCTGAGCTCGTTCTGAAGGCCGCGCCTGGCCGAAGACGCGCCATGGCGCGTCTCTACGGTTGATCCCGGACGGTATGCGTGTTCCGGACGTCGTGGCGCGTCAGACGGCGCGGCCGACGAGGGCGAGGGCGAGGGCCCGCAGCGCGTCCGACGCCTCGCCGGGCGGAAGGGCACCGAGCGCGTCGAGGCCGGCGGCGGCGTAGTCCGCGACGGCGGTGCGGGCGTCGGCGAGCACGCCGAGCCGGTCCATCCGGTCGCGGGCGTCGGGGACGTCTTCGACCGGGAGGCCGTCGAGGGCGGGGGCCCAGCCGTCCGGGTCGCGCTCGAGGGCCGTCAGGAGCAGGAACGTCCGCTTGCCGGCGACGATGTCGCCGCCGATGGCCTTGCCCCAGTCGGCGTGGTCGGCCGTGAGGTCGAGGAGGTCGTCCTGGATCTGGAAGGCGCGGCCGAGGGCGTGGCCCGCCCGGCGCATCGCCGCGAGCGCCGCGTCGTCCGCCCCGCCGACGAGCGCGCCGAGCTCGAGCGACAGGTCGAGGAGCGCGCCGGTCTTGTCGTCGATCATGCCGAGGTAGTCCTCGACCGAGACGCCGGTCTGGCGCTCGAAGGCGAGGTCGCGGGCCTGTCCCTCGCACAGCCGCGCGACCATCCGGTCGAACAGGCGGCGGGCGAGCGCGTCGCGGTCCGTTTCGGTCTGGCCGAGCAGGCGCACGCTCAGGCCGTGCATGAGGTCGCCGGCGAGGATCGCCTCGGCCTCGCCGAAGCGCGTGTGGACGCACGGGCGGCCGCGGCGCGTCGCCGAGCGGTCCATGATGTCGTCGTGGACGAGCGTGAAGTTGTGGAAGACCTCGACCGCGAGCGCGGCGGGGAGCGCGCGGCGGCGGGCATCCGCCCCGCCGAACGCCTCGGCGGCGAGCAGGAGCGCGACGGGCCGGATCCGCTTGCCGCCCGACTCGAGCGCGTAGCGGACGGGGTCGTAGAGGCTCGCCGGGTCGGCGGGCAGGTCGAGCGTGGCGAGGCCGGCCTCGACCTCGGCGACGAGTTCAGCAGTCATGCGCGGACGCCGGCGAGGGCTTCGGCGATGGCGCTCTGGACATCGTCGAGCGGCTGCGTGCCATCGACCTCGACGACGCGGACGGCCGCGGCGAGCGTCGCCTGGACCGGCGCCGTGTCGGCGTGGTAGACCGCGAGCCGCGCCCGGATCGCTGTCTCGTGGTCGTCGGTGCGGTGCACCAAGCGGTCCGGCGGGACGCCGACCGGCGGCGGGTTGAAGTCGAGGTGGTAGATCGCACCCGTCTCGGGGTCGGTCCGCCGGCGCGAGAGGCGCGCCACGACGTCGTCGTCCGGCACGCTCAGGCTGATGACGGCGTCGAGCGGCGCGTCGTGCTCGGCGAGGTGCGCGAGCAGCCACTCGGCCTGCGGAACGG
>JBBSUZ010000016.1:0-20379 GCA_038233965.1 Rhodothermales bacterium
GGGGGCCTGCCCCCCCCCCCGGGGGGGGCGCCCGGCGCGGCCGTCGCGGCGGACGCCGCGGGAGCGCGGACCGCGCGGGCGCTCGATGCGCCGGCCGGCGGTGAGCGGGCGCGCGACCGGGGCGGGGCGCCACGCCGCGCCGGGCGCGCGCACGCGGGCGACGGCGGCAGCACCCGCCAGCGAGACCGTCCAGCCGCCGCGCTCGAACCGGCCGGCGACGTCGACGCCCGCAGCCCGGCCCCTCTCGGACACGATGCCCGCGGGGCCGCCGCGCAGGACGTCCCGCTCGGTCCGGCCGTAGGCATCGACGCTGAGCGCGAGTGCGTCCGTCGGCGCCCACTCGGCGCCGAGCCCGGCCTGCCACGCCGACGCCGGGCGACCGTCCACGCCGGCGATGGCCCACGACGCGGCGACGAGCGGGAACGGCCCGGCCACCGTCACGACGCGTTGCACGGCCTGCGTCTGCCGGCTCAGGCCCGCCCGCACGACGACGCGGTCCACGACCGGAATCCAGCGCACGAACAGGCGCGGGCTGACCAGGACCGGCGCCGTGGAGCCGGCGCCCGAGCCGACCGCGGCCTCGGCCCGGACGCCGGCCTGCACCTGCCACGGTCCCATGGGCGACCACGTGTCCGCCGCGTAGACGTCGAGCTGCGTCGCCCGTCGCCCGGCCTCCGTGGACCGGGCGATGGCGCGGCCGCCGACGCTGAGCGTGTGCGCGAGCGTCAGCGCCCGCTCGACGTCGAGCGTGGCGGCGGATTCCGAGAGCGACGACGCGCTCGCGCCCGCCTCCGTGACGCGCGTCGTGTAGAAGCGGCCCGTCGCGAACGTGCGCGACCCGATGAGGCCGCGCAGGGCAGCCGTCGCCGCCCACGAGTCGTCGGACAGAGTCGCGACGTCGCCGATCTCGAGGCGGCCGCGCGTGCCCCACGCCGCCGCGTCGAGGCGCGCCGAGGTGCCGATGCGGACGCCGACCGCCGCTTCCGCACTCTCGAACGACAGGGTCGGACGGAGCGCGTCGTCCCGGCGCCCGCCGAGCGGATCGACCGCCCAGACACCACCCGAGGCACTCCCGACGGTGCGGACGCCCGGCCGCACGACCGGCCCGAGCAGCGACCGCAGCGCCCCGGCATGGACCGAGACACGCGGCGACACGGCGACCGTCGCCACGCCTCGAATCGCGACGGGCGACGCGGCGACGGCCGAGACGGTGTCGCCGGCGAAGGCGCTCGCGGTCTCGGTCTCGAGCACGGCTGCGAGACCGCCGGCGAGGCCGGCCGGCGTCTGACCGCGGTGCAGCACGATCCGCCCGAGCGCCTCGGGCTGGAGGACCGAGAGCAGGCCGCCGGCGTGCCACGGCGCGTAGACCGGGACGCCGTCGCGGAGCACCCGCAGCGCGTCGGGGTCCGCCCCGCGGACGGTGACGGGCCCGCCGGCGCCGTCCGACCGCGACAGGCCGGGCAGCGTCGCGAGGGCCGAGCCCAGGTCGCCGCGGCCGAACGGCGAGGCCGTCGCGGCGACGCCGCGCGCGCGCATGTCGGTGATCCCCGGCACGGCCCCGAGGTCGAGCGCGTCGATCTTGACCTCGGACGCGGCGAGCGGCTCGGGCGAGAGGCGCACGACGGGCGGGCGCCGCGGCGTGAGCGGGAAGACGTCGAGGTCCAGCCGCACGGGCCGGTAGCCGACGAACGTCACGCGGACGCTGTAGCGCCCGGCGGGCAGGTTGTCGACCGCGAACGCGCCGTCGTCGTCCGCGATCGCGCGGATGCTGACGTCGACGACGAAGACGCTCGCGCCGGGCAGCGGGTCGCCGGTGTCGGCGTCGACGACGCGGCCGTCGAGCGTGCCGAGGACGGCCTCGGGCTGCTCGTCGCCGCCGTAGGTGACGTTGAGCGGCTCGGCGATGAGCACGTACTGGCCGGGGCGCAGCGGCTCGGCGCGGAGGCCGGTCCCGCGGAGCAGCCGGTCCAGCACGGCGACGGCGTTGTCGCCGGGCGTGTAGCGCCCCGAGACGCGCTTGCCGCGGACGACCCGGGCGGCGAAGACGAGGTCCAGCCCGGACTTGTCCGCGAGCGCGTAGAGCGCGTCCGAGAGCGGCGCGTCGGTCCAGACGATGGTCTGGGCGGCGGCCGGCCGCGCGAGCGCGAGGAGGCCGAGCAGGACGAGGAGCGCGGGTCGCGGCATGGAGAGGCTACGCGGCCCCGTCAGCGTCGGTTACTCGGCGATGCGGAGGGCGTCGGGCGTGCCCGTGACGCGGGCGCCGAGGGCGAGCGCGAGCGCGCGGGCGGCGTTCTCCGGTCCGTCGGCCATCCGGAACGCGGCGGAGACGGGCTCGGCCGCGAGCGCGTCGTCGATGACCACGCTGATGCCGAAGCGCTCGCCGATGCGGCGGGCCGCCTCGCGGGCGGGGACGTCGCGCAGGGCGAGGTCCGGCAGGAACGCGAGCGCGGCGCCGCGGTCGGCCGCGGCCGGCGCCGTCGGCGCCGTAAGCGCGGCGACGGTGCTGGCCTGGCCCGGCGCGAGCGTCACGCGGGACTCGGCCCCGCGCACGCCCATCTCGACGCGCCCCGAGAGCAGCGTCACGCGCGTCTCGATGGCCTCGGTGCCAGGGTGCGTGACGCGGACGGCGAAGACGGTCCCGAGCACGCCGACGTCGGCGTTGGGCGTCTCGACGGAGAACGGGTGCGCGGCGTCGTGTCGGATGCGGAAGAGGGCCTCGCCGGAGCGCAGGCGCGCCTCGCGGGTGCCGCTGCCGGCTTCGGGGACCATCAGGATGGAGCCGGCCGCGAGCTCGGCCGTCGAGCCGTCGGCGAGCGTGACCGTCCGGGCGACGTCGGCCGTGATCGTCTCGAAGCCCTGGTCGCGCATGAACACGTTCGTCAGGACGGCGGCGAAGCCGATGACGCCGACGAGCGCGGCCGTGCGCCACACCCACCGGCTGCGCGACGGGCGGGCCGCCGGAGCCGCCGTGCGGTCGGCTGCGCGGTCGGCGACGAGCGGGCGGATGCGGGCGGGTGCGTCCGTCTCCGCCATGTCGGCCATCGCGGCGTCGAACAGGTCCGAGAACGCGCGGGCGTCGGCCGCAGCGCGGTCGGAGGCGGCGGCGAGGCCGGGGTGGCGGGCGAGCGTGGCCTCGAGCCTCGGGCGGGCCGCGTCGAGACGGCGGCGCTCGTTGGCGTCGAGGTCGCCGGCGTCGAGTGCGTGCAGGACGAGCAGGTCGGCCTCGGGCAGACTGGCGGCGAGGTCCCGGCGGAGGGCGGAGCGGACGGCCGTCCAGCGCGCGGCGTCGGCCGTGAGCGTCGGGTCACCCGCGAGCGCGCCCGCGATCTCGTCGGGCGTCTCGGCGAGGGCGAGGCGGAGGGTCGGGTCGGTCATCGGAGCGGGAGGACGGCGAGGAGCACGACGGCGGCTCCGGCGAGGGCGGTGCGCAGCTTCTCGAAGGCGCGCTTGACCTGCATCTTGACGGCGGCCTCGGACGTGCCGAGCGAGTCGGCGATGTCGAGGTACGGGTAGCCGAGTTCGCGGAGCTCGAGGATGCGCCGGGCGTGGTCCGAGAGGCCGGCGAGCGCGGCGCGGAGGTCCATCTGGAGCGCGACGTCGTCCGGCTCGACGCTTCCGGGCGCGGGGAGGTCGGGGTCGTAGAGCGTCTCGCGGGCCGAGTAGCGCCCGCGGTAGTGGTCGTGCAGTTCGAACAGGGCGGCCTTCATCGCGAGCGCCTTGGCGCGCTCGGGATCCTGGAGCACGTCGAGCCCGCGGTGAACGCGCAGGAGGGCGTTCTGCGTGAGGTCGTCGACTTCGGGCACGTGGCCGATCCGGCTTTTGAAGAACGACTGCATCAGGGGCTGGCAGGCGGCGAGGATGGCGTCTCGGGCGGCAGCGTCGCCGGCTTGGGCGCGGCGGACCGTCTCCGGGCTGAACGGGTGCATCGGGATCTCGGCCAAAAGGGGGGCCATCGGGGAAGCCGCCGCGCGCATGCGCGAGGTCACATCGGGGCAGCGCGCCAATCTGCGCCCGCCGGCGTGAGAACGCAAGCCATGTGCGGGCCGTATCGCCGGGCCACCCGCCCCGCCGCCGTGACCCGCCGCGCCCGCGCCCAGATCGTCCTCGACCGACTCCGGGCCGCCATCCCGATCGCCGAGACCGAACTCGACTACCGCACGCCGTTCGAGCTCCTCATCGCCGTCATCCTGTCGGCGCAGTGCACGGACAAGCGCGTCAACATGGTCACGCCAGCCCTGTTCGACGCCTACCCGGACGCCGCCGCCATGGCGCAGGCGACGGCCGACGACATCCGCCCCTTCATCGCGTCGGTCTCGTACCCGAACAACAAGGCGACGGCGCTGGCCGAGACGGCGCGCACGCTCGTCGACCGCTTCGGCGGTGATGTCCCGCGCGACCACGCCGACCTGATCACGCTGCGCGGCGTCGGCCGCAAGACCGCCAACGTCGTCGTCGCGGTCGCCTTCGACACGCCGGCCCTGGCCGTCGACACGCACGTCTTCCGCGTCGCCAACCGCATCGGGCTCGTCACAGATGCCCCGACGCCGCGCGCGGTCGAGGACGGGCTCGCGCGCGTCATCCCGCGCGGCGACTGGGGCGAGGCGCACCACCTGCTCATCCTCCACGGCCGGCAGACGTGCGAGGCGCGCACGCCGCATTGCGAGCGCTGCGTCCTGGCGACGCCGTCAGAGTCGGGCGAGGCGCTGTGCGACTATTTCAGCGCGCTCCAGGCGCTCCCACCGCCGATGCCCGGCCTCGACCCCAGGAAGGGGCGCTACTACTCGGCCACCGCCCGCCGCTACTTCGACGCGCCGACGCTCCACACGGACCGCCGCGGCGTCGAGCAGATCGCGGACCCGTGGACGGGCTCGATGAACGTCTTCGAGTCCAGGACCGGCCGGACGACGCGGCGCGTGCGCGACTACCGCGTCTGAGACGGCAGCCGCAGACCGTATCTTGACACCACTCCACAAAAGCGCTTCCAGCACCGCCATGACGCCCTCCGCCGACACCGACGCCCCGCTCTCCGCCTACGAGAAAGCCCCCTCGGACGGATCGGCGCTCGACCCGCGCTGCGTCCCGCAGACGCTCGTGGGCACACCGCCCGTCGGCGACGAGATCGTCCGCCCGACGTACTCCGATGAGGACGAGCGCAACTGGGGCTTCCTCTTCGACCGCCAGATGGAGATGCTGCCCGGCCGCGCCGGCGCCGCCTACCTCCGCGGCGTCTCGGCGCTCGGCATGACGAGCGCGCGCATCCCCGGCCTCGCCGACCTCTCGGCCGCGCTCGAGCGGACCGGCGGCTGGAAGGTCGCCCGCATCCCGGGCCTGCTCCACGAGCGCGACTTCTTCACGCTGCTCTCCGAGCGCCACTTCCCCTCCACGGACTACATCCGCGGCACGGACGAGCTCGACTACACGCCCGCGCCGGACCTCTTCCACGACATCTTCGGCCACATGCCGATGCTGACCGAGCCCGCCTTCGCGGACTTCTACCAGCTCTTCGGCCAGGCCGCGCTCAGCGCCGAGGGCGTCGACCGCCAGAGCCTCGAGCGGATGCACTGGTTCACGGTCGAGTTCGGCCTGATCCGCGACCCGGACGAGATTCGCATCTTCGGCGCCGGCGTCCTGTCGTCCAAGGACGAGGTCGTCCACGCGCTCGACACGGCCGAGCAGCGCCCGTTCTCGATCGACGCCGTCATCGGCCAGGACTACGAGGTCTGGCACCTCCAGCCCGTCCTGTTCGTCCTCGAGTCGTTCGACCAGCTCGTGAACGACTTCCGCGCGTGGGCCGTCGGCCGCGGCCTGCTCGAGGCGTGACGCCGCCCGCAACGGATTACGCCCCGATCGACTGCGGCTTCTATGACCGGATCGAGGCCGCCGCGATGCGCGGCCAGCCCGTCGCGCTCGTCCTCGACGGCGAGCGCGCGGTCACGGCCCGCATCCTCGACGTCGGCGCCCGCGGCGGGGCCGACTGGGCAGACGTCGACGGCCTCGGCCCGGTCCGCCTCGACGCCATCCTCGAACTCGACGGCGTCCCGCGGCCGGGCGTCTCCGCGTGTGACGTCCCGAAGCGCTAACGGCCGAGGACGGCGCGGGCGACACGCATCGCGACCCCGGTCGGGACGACGGACGTCGCGGCCGTCTGAATCCGGTTCGACCAGCCCGGCACGACGCGACGGCGATTGCGCGCGAACCCGTCCAGCCCTGCCTTCGCGACGGATTCGGCGGGCAGCGCGCCCGTAATCGCGCTCCCGAAGAACGACGACTCCATCCCAGCACGCGCCCCGAACCCCGTCGGGACCGGGCCGGGGCACAGGCACGTCACGTGGACGCCCGAGCCCGACGTCTCCGCGTGGAGTGCGTCCGTGAGCGAGAGGACGTAGGACTTGGTCGCCGCGTACACCGCGAACGTCGGGGCCGGCACGAAGGCGGCGGTGCTCGCGACCGTTAGCACGCCGCCGCGGCGGGCGGTGAGCATGTCGGGCAGAAGCAGGCGCGCGAGGTCGGTCAGCGCGAGTGCGTTGAGCTGCAGCATGCCGCGGACGTCCTCGGGGTCGGTGTCGGCGAACCGTGCGCGGACGCCGTAGCCCGCGTTCGCGACGAGGATGTCGACGGGCTCGGCGACGGCCGCGACGAGAGCCGAGGCGGCGTCCGGCGCACCGAGGTCGGCCGCGACGACGCGAGACGTGCCGCCTGCGTCAGCGATCTCGCGGGCGACGGTGTCGAGGGCGGACTCGGTCCGGGCGACCAGGATCACGCGAGCGCCGGCCGCGCCGAGCTGCCGCGCCATCGCGGCGCCGATGCCGGACGACGCGCCGGTGACGAGCGCGGTCCGGCCGCGCGCAAACGAATCCAGGGTCATGCAGATATCGAGGGAGGGGCGCTATTCTACGTCCTGTCCCCGCTCGCCCCCACCGCCCGCCGTGACCCGCCGCGCCCTCCTCTCCGACGCCACGGCGCGACTCGCCGCCGCCGGCCTCGACGGCCCGCGCCGCACGGCCGAGTGGCTGCTCGAAGAGGCGGCCGGCGCGACGCGGACGTCCCTGCTCGCGCGCCCCGACGCCGATGTCGCGCCGTCCGAGGCCGCCCGCTTCGAGGCCATGGTCGAGCGGCGGCTGAGCCGCGAGCCCGTCCAGTACGTGATGGGCCACGCCGACTTCTACGGTCTCCGCCTGCGTGTCACACCGGACGTCCTGATCCCGCGGCCCGAGACCGAGGAAGTCGTCGAGGAAGCGCTGAAACGGATCCGGCGCATCGCCCGGCCGTGGGTGCTGGACGTCGGGACGGGCTCGGGGGCCATCGCGCTCGCGGTCAAGCACGAGCGCCCCGACGCCGAGGTTTTCGCCGCCGACGTCTCGCCCGAGGCGCTCGCCGTTGCCGTGGCTAACGCTGCCGAGCTCGGCCTCGACGTCACGTTCATCCTCGCCGACGCCCTCCGCCCGCAGTTCGCGACGGACGTCCCGCCGGCCTTCGACCTCGTGATCTCGAACCCGCCCTACGTGCCGACGGCCGAGCGCGACGACCTCGAACCCGAAGTCCGAGACCACGAGCCCGGCCTCGCCCTGTTCGTCGACGACCCGCTGCACTTCTACCGCGCCCTCGCCGGCCACGCGCCGGCCCTGCTGCGCGCGGGCGGCTGGCTCGCCGCCGAGACGCACGCCGACTTCGGCGCGGCTGTCCGCGACCTTTTCGCCGCGTCGGGCCTCGTGGAGGCCGAGATCCTGCCGGACCTCGCCGGCCGCGACCGCATCGCCCTCGCACGACGACCGGCCTAAACAAAGACGCGCCCGACTCCGAGGTGGAGCCGGGCGCGTGGGCCGAGCGGCGCAGAATCAGGCCCCGCGGCCCGTCTGCTCCTGCAGCTCGTCGATCTTGACGGACGCCTCGGCCTTCGTCAGGTCGTCGAGGGCCTCGGGGTCTTCGCCGGCCTGCTGCGCGAGCGTGTGCAGGTACGACTTCTGCGGGCCGGTCATGTCCTCGTCGCCGGTGGTCCAGGTGGCGGGGTCCTTCACGGCCGACGGATCGGTCTGGTCTTCGGGGGTCGACATGGGTCGGATGGGATGGTGAGACAGGCGTGAGGCAGACGCCTCGCGGGCAAGATGCCGAGGCGCGGTGCCAGCCGTGTGTCGCATCGGACGATCCCGGACGTCCCTGTCCACGACGTCACGCATTCGTAGGGACGCGCCATGGCACGTCTCCACGGTCGGTCGAATCGGGCTCCCGGTTTTACCTTCGCGCATGACCATCGGCATCTTCGGCGGCTCGTTCAACCCGCCCCACGTGGCGCACCTCGCCGTGGCCGAGGCCTGCGCCGAGGCGGCCGGGCTGGACCGCGTCCTGTGGATGCCCGTGCCCGCGCCGCCGCACAAGGACGCGAGGGGCCTCGTCGCGCCCGAGCACCGCCTCGCGATGACGCGCCTCGCCGTCGCCGGCAACGCCCGCTTCGCCGTCTCCGACGCCGAGTTCCGCCGTCCCGGCCCGCACTACACCGTCGACACGCTGCGCGCGCTCCGCGACGAGCATCCGGACGCCGATTTCGCGCTCGTCTTGGGCGGCGACAGCCTCGCGAGCTTCCACACGTGGCGCGAGCCCGCCGCGATCCTCGGCCTGGCGCGCCTCGTCGTCTACGCGCGCCCCGGTGCCGACCTCGCGGACGTCGCGCCGGACGTCCTCGCGCGCACGACGCGCGTCGACGGGCCAGCCCTCGACCTGTCGGCGACCGAGCTTCGCGCGCGGATCGCGGCGGGCCGCAGCGTCCGCTACCTCGTCCCGGACGCCGTGCGCGCCTACATCGGCGACCACGGGCTGTACCGCTGACCGAGCGTCCGGCCGGGTCCGATCGTGCGGGCCGACCACCCGCCTTCCGCCCGTGACCCCGACCGAAAAAGCCGCCGGCCTGCTCATCGTCCGCCTCGGCAACAACCTGCCGCCGGCGCAGACGGCGGCCGAGCAGGCCGACGGCGTCGCGCGGCTGCTCGACACGCTGCCCGTCGGCGGGCTCATCCTGTTCAACGGCCGTTGGCCCGAGACGCGCGAGACGCTGATGCGCCTCCAAACGCACTCGGACGCCGGGCTGCTCGTCACGACGGACATGGAGCGCGGCTTCGGGCAGCAGGCGCCGGGCGCGACGGTCTACCCGCACGCCGGCGCGTTCGCGCGCCTCGACGACGCCGAGGCGGCCGTCCGCGAGATGGCCGCGCAGTCCAGCCGCGAGGCGCTCGCCGCGGGCGTCCACGTGACGTACTCGCCCGTCGCCGACGTCGACCGCAACCCGCGCAACCCGATCATTGGCGCGCGCGCCTATGGGCCCGACGCGGAGCGCGCGGGGCGCCTCGTCGCCGCGTTCGTCGCCGGCGTCCACGACGCGGGCCAGATCGCGACGGCCAAGCACTTCCCCGGCCACGGCGGCACCGAGGAGGACTCGCACGCGACCACGCCCACCGTCACCGACTCCCGCGACGTCCTCGACGCGACCGACCTCGTCCCCTTCCGCGCCGCGATCGCGGCCGGCGTCGACGCCGTCATGACGGCGCACGTCGCCGTGCCCGCGCTCGACCCGTCGGGCCAGATCGCGACCCGCTCGGCCCCGATCCTCCGCGACCTGCTCCGCGCCGAGATGGGCTTCGACGGCGTCGTGGTGACGGACAGCCTCCAGATGGCGGGCGCGAAAGAAGCAGGGCGCACCGAGGCCGACCTCGCCGCCGACCTGCTCGTCGCGGGCGTCGACCTGTTCGTCGACGCCGTCGACCCGGCCGCGCTCGCGCTCGGGATCGGCCGCGCCGTCGAGGACGGCCGGCTGGACGAGGCGCTGCTCGACGCCGCGCTCGCGCGCGTGCAGCGCCTCCGCGACCGCCTCACGTCCCGGTTCGGCGCGGGCCTTTTCCGCGATCCCGGTCTCGCGTACAGCCCGGACGTCGTCGGCCAGCCCGCGCACCTCGCGCTCGCCGAGCACGCGGCGCAGGGCGCGCTGGACGTCGCACGGGGTCCGCTCCCGACCGACCTCGGCGGTGGCGAGGGCGTCCTGTTCGTCGCCTTCCGCCGGCCGCCCCTCCCGATCGAGCCGCCCGCACTGGCCCTCGCCGCCGCCGTCCGCGACGCGTTCCCGGGCGCCGAGTACCGCGAGATCATGCCCGCGCCGCACACGCCCGACGCCGACCTCGCCGCCGTCCTCGCGCTCGCCCGCGACGCGCGCCGGGTCGTCCTCGCGCCCATCATCCGGCCGTCGGCGTGGCACGCCTTCGGCCTGCCCGAGCGCGAAGGGCGCCTCGCCGACGCCCTCGCAGACCTCGCCCCGACGACGCTCCTGCTGCTCGGCGACCGCCGCGGCCTCGCCGCCTTCCCCCGCGCCGACTCCGCCATCGTCGCCCACTCGGATGTCCCCGCCTCGCAGCGGGCGCTCGTGATGAGGTTGAGAGGTTGAGAGGTTTCAGGGTTGAGGGGAAAGAGCGTTCATGCTTCCAATTCCGCTCGTCCACGCCTCGCATTTCCCTCTCAACCTCTCAACCTCGGAACCCCTCAACCTTCCACCTATGCCCCGCCCGACGCTCGACGCCACCGAAGCCCGCGTCGCCGGCGCGCTCGCCGAGAAGGCCCTCGCGACGCCCGACCAGTACCCGATGACGCTCGCGAGCCTCGTCGCGGCGTGCAACCAGAAGACGGCCCGCGAGCCCGTCACCGACCTCTCGGCGCGCGCGGTCACGGACGCGCTCGAGCGCCTCGCCCGCCGCGGGCTCGCCGGGACGTCGACCGGCGCGGGCCACCGCGTCGCCAAGTTCCGGCACTCGCTGGACCGCGCGCTCGACCTGTCGCAGCGCGAACTCGCCGTCCTGACGGTCTTGCTCCTGCGCGGCGCGCAGACGCCCGGCGAGCTCCGCTCCCGCACCGAGCGCCTCGCCCGCTTCGAGTCCGTCGAGGCCGTCGACGAGGTGCTGTGGATGCTGGCCGACCGCGACGAGCCGCTCGTGGCGACGCTCCCGCGCCGGCCGGGGCAGTCTGCCGACCGCGTCGCGCACCTGCTCTCCGGGCCCGTCGAGGACATCGCGGATGCTGCGCCGAGCACCGAGGACGTCGGGCCGATGCCGGTCTCGGACTTTGCCGCACTCGAGGCCCGCGTCGCCGCGCTCGAAGCCGAGGTCGCCGCCCTCCGCGACGCCCTCGGCGGATAAACGGTCCGGGTACCTTTCCGCATGCGCCTCCTCGTCCTCAGGTCAGGGTTCACCCTGCTGCTCCTCACCGCCGCTGCCTCGGCGCAGACGCCGGCGATCCCGCCCGTCTCGCCGACCGGTGACGACCTCAAACCCGCCGCCGACACCCTGGCGGTCTCGCTGCTCACGATGCTGCCCGGCCACGAGGTCTACAGCCTCTTCGGCCATAGCGCGATCCGCATCCGCAGCGACGTCCGCGGGCTGGACCGGACCTACAACTTCGGCACGTTCGACTTCGACCAGCCCTTCTTCATGGTCCGCTTCGCGCGCGGCCAGCTGGACTACATGCTCGACACGGCGCCTTTCGCCGATGAACTCGCGAAGTACGAGTACCTCGGCCGACCGATCATCGAGCAGCGCCTCGCCCTCTCGCCACAAGCCGCCGAGCGCCTGCTCGCCAACCTCGAGGACAACGCGCGCCCCGAGAACCGGAACTACCGCTACGATTTCCTCTTCGACAACTGTGCGACGCGCCTGCTCGACGTCATCGAGCGCGCCGCGGCCGACGCCGGGCAGGGGGCGCTCGCGCTCGCCCCGTCCCCCGAGCACCCGACCTTTCGCGACCTGCTCTACCGCAACACACGCGGCACGCCGACGATCGCGATGGGCATGAACCTCGCCGTCGGGATGCCGGCGGACCGGACCACGACCGATCGGGAGCAGACGTTTCTGCCCGTCGGGCTGGCCGCCGCGCTGGACGGGGCGACGGTCGGCGGACGCCCGCTCGTCGTCTCGCGAGACACGCTGTTCTGGGTGCCCGGCGCGGGCGAGGTGCCGGACCGCCCCGAGCCGTTCGTGCCCGCTGTGCTCGCGTTCCTCGCACTCGGCTGGATCGCCGCGTGGGCCCGCCCTGCACGGTTCGCCACACTGGGCCGCATTGCAGATGCCATCCTGTTCACGGTCGCCGCCATCGCCGGCCTCGTCGTCGCGTTCCTGTGGTTCGCGACAGACCACACCGTGACGGGCCCGAACCTGAACCTGCTCTGGGCCTTCCCGGCGCACCTCTGGCTGGCGTTTGGAAAGCCGTCGCGCGCGCGGCGGATATACGCGGGCCTCGCTGCGGCGGGAGCCGTCACGGCCCTGATCGTCCACGTCGCGGGCATTCAGATCCTGCCGACCGGCGCGGTCCTCGCGGCTATCGCCGTCGCCTTCCGCGCGGCGCGAATCGCGACGATCAGACATGGCGAAGCGGGCGCACAGACTCCCCGGACCCGCTGACCGACGCAGCTCATCCGCAGCACGGCTCGGGGACGGCGAGGGCGTCGAAAAAGCTTCCGAGGGCCGCGCGGGCGTCGGCGAGCGCGTCGGCGTCGAGGCAGTAGCAGGAGCGCGGACCGTCGGTCGTGCCGCAGATCAGACCGGCCTCGCGGAGCACGCGGAGGTGCTGCGAGACGGTCGACTGCGCGAGCGGGAGCGCGTCCACGACGTCGGCGCAGTGGCAGGTACCGTTGGCGCCGAGTGTGCGGAGAATGTCGAGGCGCGCCGGGTGCGAGAGCGCGCGCGCGATCAGGGCGAGGTCGGGCATCGGGAGGCATAGAAAGAGGCCCGCCGGTCGGCCGAGGCGCGGCCGGCGGGCACGTGGCTCAGCAGCAGGTGCAGCCGTCGCACGAGCAGTCGGTGCAGTCGCAGCCGGAGCAATCACAGGATTCGATCATGGCGGTGGGGAGGTTGGTGGAACAAAGTCGGCGGCAGACTCATCGTCTATCGCCGATGAACGATACAAACGCACGACGTACGGCGCAAGTGCCCGGATCAGCATTTTGGCGTCAGGCGAGCCAAGCGGTCACGACGACGTGACGACCGGCACCACTGTGGTCTCGCCAAGAAGCCCGACTAGGTCTGCGTGGATTCCCGGCCACGGCTGTGCGAGGTCGAGCGTCCGAACACGCGTCCGGTGCAGCCCGAACCGGTACACCTCGTCGAGCGCCCGGCCGACTGTCGGGTACAGCAGGATGCCTTCGACGGACGCTGCCCCACAGACCTGGTGCGCGTGCCGCAGGTACGTGGCGAGTTGGTAGAGATGGCCTGACTTGAACCGCGCGACGCCGTGGTGCGGCGCGCCGAGCGCCGACGTGTACTTTGTGTCGATGACGACCGCCCGACGCGCCGACGCCTCGGTGAGCAGGATGTCGATGCGCATGTCCGGGACGAGAGTCCGATCGGACGTCCCGACGGGGTCGAAGTCCCACCGGAGCCGCTTCTCCGACTCGACCCGGAACGTCCGTTGCTCACGGCGGAGAAACTCGGTCACGAAGAGTTGGAACAGCGCTCGCATCGCGACCTCATCGCGCAGCAGATCGCGGAACCGGTAGCGCCCGGGGGCCTCGGTCGGGAGCAGGCCACGGTGGACGAGCGCGCACAGCTCGACGAGAAACCGGTAGGGCCGCGCCCCGGCGTGCACGTCGACCGGACGGAAGGCACGGCTGTCGAGCGGGACGCGCGCGACGGCCGCGAACGCGGGCATCACCTCCCGAATCGCGGCGCGGGTTGCGGGGCGGACGTCGTCGGTTCGGAGCAGCCGGCGCAGCGTCGCCAGGACGAGCCGGTTGACGGGCACGTCGGCCACGAAGTCGTCGAGGTGCACGTGGACCTGCCCTCGGAGAGCCCGCTTCGCCGTCTCGCCGACGTCGATGCGCCCGCGCGGAGCGGCCGTGTCCTCGGCGCGCGCGACGTACCCGCGCGCGAGGCCGCGCCGGATCTGCCCGCGAACGGCCGCCGCGAGCGCGCCGGCCAGCAGGTCCGATTGCGCGTGCGCGTCGACGGCCGCGAGCGTAGCGACGCCGCCCGCCGGAAGGCCGCGGTATGCGTAGGCGAGGACGTAGTAGAGGTTCTCGATCGGGATCGTCACGGCCTCGGCGGCACTCCGGCCAGCAGCGCCTCGACGGCGTCCTCGGCCTGCGCGCGGTCGTCGAACCAGTACTCGTCGAGCAGCGGCGCGATCTCGGTCTCGACGACGCGGCGGTACCACGCCCAGTCTGCCGTCTCACCGGGGCGCGGGCAGAAATAGCTGTGGCCGACGCAGTAGCCCCGCCCGAGGTCGGGCGTGGCCTCGATGGTCGCGTTGAGCGCGGCGAGCCGTTCCGAGATGCCGGCTACGACAGCCTCGGGCGCATCGCACGCGCGGAGCGCCTGCCGGAACCGGGCGTTCTCGAACGCCGGCCGCATCGTGACGAACGCGAACCGGCGGCGGAGCGCGTAGTCCACGACCGCGAGCGACCGGTCGGCCGTGTTCATCAGGCCAACGAGGTGGACGTTTTCGGGAACGTGGAACGTCACGTCCGGGCGCGGCTCGTAGGCGAGGCGGATCGCGAACTCGGGGCCGCGCTTGTCCGGCTCGATCAGCATCATCACCTCGCCGAGCACCTTGGACACGTTGCCCCGGTTGATCTCGTCGACGACGAACACGTAGGGTCGGCCGGAATCGCCCTGTGCGCGGCGGCAGAAGTCGTGAAAGACGCCGTTGCGGAGCGTGAACCCGCCGGCCTCGGTCGGGCGGTAGCCCTGCACGAAGTCCTCATAGGCGTACGACTGGTGGAACTGGACGGTCTGGACGCGCGCCGGGTCCTTCTCGCCGAGCAGCGCATACCCCAGGCGCCGCGCCGTGAAGGTCTTGCCCACGCCCGGCGCGCCCTGCAGCATGAGGTTCTTGCGGGCCCGGAGCAGGCCGACCCAGCGGCGGACGTCGCCGTCGGCGGCGAACACCTCGCGCTCGGCGTCCTCGACCGTGTACGGCTCGCGCGCGTCCAGACGTGCGACGACGGCGGCGTACTCGGCGGCCGTGAGCCGGAGCAAGCTGGCCTGATTGCTCCGGGCCGGCTCGGCGTCAGCGAACGCGGGCTCGCGGCGCAGCGCTTCCAGCGCCGGGCCATACGGGACGTCCCGGGTCTTCTTGAAGCCGATCGCGTCGCCGTCTCCGAGCGCCCGCGTCATCTCCCCGAGCGCGACGACGCGGCCAGTCGATCCCGTCTCGTACCCGACGAGCCGATCGCCGGGGTGGACGGCCTGGAAGTGGGCGACCTTCTGGCGCGCGTTGCCTGCCTCGTTCCGCGCTGTGTAGTCTTCCTCGTGTCCAATCTCGGCCGCGGCGAGGCTCCACACGGCCGGGTTGACGTTCAGCCACCAGCAGGCAGGCTCCTCCATGAGTGCGACCAGCCGCTCGCCATCGCCACGCGACTTCCGGGTCAGCGTCTTCTGGACGAGATTGAGCGCACCCGTGGACCACGAGCCCGTCGCCATCCACTCAACGTCCCGAACGTGCTTGTGACGCGCCCGCGCCGGGTCGAACTCATAGTCCGAGCGGACGACGCCGTATCCGAGCAGGATGTTTTTGCCCCCTTTGACGATCAGGATATCGCCCGTGCGGATGGCATGGACGAACTGGGAGCAGGCGAGCGAGTCGTTGGTCGGGTTGTCGGATCCCTTGATGTCTCGGATTCGGTCCGTGATCTCGTCCCGGCTCGCGAACAGGCGGAGGTCGCCGAGGCTGTCCCACCCGATTGTGATGATGCCGTCGCGGACGCACTCGTCCCACAACTCGGCATTTTGGCCCGGGGCGACGAGCCAGTACGCCGGGTCGTCCGGCGGGTAGTCCTCCCGGTGAGCCGAACCGCCCGTCTCGTCGAGCCAGTAGAGAAAGTGGTCGACCTCGAGCCGAACCGGCAGGTCGGTGCGCCGCCCGACGACGCGGGCGTATGCCGCCGCGACCGGTGCGACGGCAGCGCTGAACGCCTCGAACCGCGGCCCGAGCGGCCGCTTCTGGTCGACCGGGCTCCAGCGGCCGAGGTGCGCCATCCCCGCCTCGCTCCGGTTGTTGAGCAGCGAGTGGTCGTCGGCGAAGAGCTGGCCGGCCAGCTCTCCCCGAACGCTCGGCCCGAAGCCGAACAGCTTGAACGACGGGTCCTCTGCCAGCCGGTCGAGCCGCACCGAAAGCGGGTCCTCGCCACGGGCGAGATAGTCGAAGCTGCGCCGGTAGTGCGCGATGTCGTGGTTGGGATTCCCGAAGGCGCGGGCCTGCGCGAGCCGGTTGGCCCCCATCGAATGCAGGTGCCGTCCCATCTCCTGCACGTCCGGCCATTCGATGCGAGCGAGCCGGCCGGGCTCGAAGAACGCCTGGAAGAAGCGGTAGTGGCCCTCGATGTCGGCGGCGTCGTCCGTCAGCCACTCGTCGGCGACGTCGGCGAACGCCCCGAGATGGCGGTCGAGCGCCTCGTCGGGCACGTCGGACGGGGTCCCGATGCCGGGCCAGCCCGGCACGCCTTCGCCGCTCTGGACGAGGTAGCACGCGATGTGGACGTGCATGAGGTCGGACACGGGGAGCCCGAACCGGTCACGGAGCATCGGGAGAAGCGCCGTGTACAGGTCCGTGCAGTCGGCGACGCGGCGGCCGGGCTCCTTCGGGCTCACGTGCTCGCCGATTAGCGCCTTCGCCGCGGCCGTGTAGACGCGGGGCTTGCAGAACGCGTAGCGCGCAGGGTCCGAGACTGCGAGCAGATAGCTCGCGACGGTCGCGTTGATGGACCTGTTCCGGTCCCCGTCGGCCGGAAACGAGCTTCCCCAGGCGACGAATGCGTCGACGCGGTCCGCCAGCGCATCCTCACCGTACAACAGGTCGCTCGTACGTTCCAGAACCTCATCCCGGCTCGGCACCTCGAGTAGAGTGATCGCCAGCATCGTCTCCATCGGAGAGAGCAGGTTGACGCTGGCCTTGATCGCAGCCGAGACGGAGCCGATCGGGTCCGCGGCGAGCCGGTCGCGCTGGAGCAGCGGACCGGCCTTCGGAATCACGTTTTGGTGGTGATACCCCTCGCGCTTCGGGTCGTCCAGTTGCCTCGCGACCAAGAACGCTGGGGCGATGACGCGCTCGACGGCGAGAGCGAGAATGGCTTCATCGACGACGACGGATTCGGACACGGACGTTGGGCGCAGTTGAGGTCGCAACCTACGCCGCACCGACACCTACCCGTCGATCGGCGTCAGCCCGGCCAGGATCTCGTCGCGCCGCGCCTCGAGAAACGGCGGCAGCACGACGCTCTCGCCGAGCGTCGCCTCGTCCTCATCGACGGCGAAGCCCGGCCCGTCGGTCGCGATCTCGAACAGGATGCCGCCCGGCTCGCGAACGTACAGGCTGCGGAAGTAGTGGCGGTCCACCTCGCCCGAGTGCGGCAGGCCGAACTGCGTCAGCCGCGCCGACCATGCGTGGTACGTCGCCTCGTCCGGCGTCCGGAAGGCGACGTGGTGGACGCCGCCCGCGCCCGGCCGCACGACGGGCGCGTCGGGCTCGACGGCGACGTGGAGTTCGGCGTGCGCGCCCGGCTCGTGCATCTCGTACACGTGGACCGTCTCGCCCACCGGACCAGCGTACGTCCGCACCGCGCGCATCCCGAGCACCTCGGTGAGCATTGCGTGCGTGCCGTCGAGAGCCGGAACGGACATCACGACCGGTCCGAGGCCGCGAATCTGAAACGCGGCCGGGACGTCCGTGCCGTCCCACACGGCCGGCGCGTCGCCCAGCCCGCCGTCGTCGACGATGCTCAGGCGCTGGCCCTCGGCGTCGTGGAAGTCGAGCGTGAGGCGGCCGTCGCGTTCGTGGACCGGCGTGTGCGCGACGCCCGCTGCGGCGAGGCGCTCGGCCCAGAACTGGACGGCGTCGCCGCCCGAGACCCGGAGGCCGGTGCGCGTGACGCTCCGCGTGCCGGGCGTCTCGCGGCGCGCCGTCGCGTAGTCGAAGAACGTCAGGTCCGTGCCCGGGCTGCCTGCGGCGTCGGCGTAGAAGAGGTGGTAGGCGCGGACGTCGTCCTGGTTCACCGACCGCTTGACGAGCCGCAGGCCCATCGTCCCGGTGTAGAAGCGCTTGTTGGCCGCGATGTGCGCCGTGATCGCGGAGACGTGGTGGAGGCCGGTGAGGGTCATCGGAACGGGGATGTTTGTTTAGACAAACGACAGCCCGGCCCGCCGGTTTCGGCGTCAATTTCCGACCTCTTCGCGGCCGCACGCGCGCCGCGTCGGTAGCCTCCGGAAAAGCCCCGCACGCCCGTGTCCGACTCCGCCACGACAACCGAGGACGCCGCGCTCGACGCCGCCGTCGCCCGCCGCCGCACCTTCGGCATCATCTCCCACCCGGACGCCGGCAAGACGACGCTCACCGAGCGCCTGCTGCGCCTGGGCGGCGCGATCCACACGCCCGAGACGACGGGCTCGCGCAAGGGCAAGGGCGCGGGCTCGTCCGACTGGCTCGCCGTCGAGCGCGACCGCGGCATCTCGGTCACCGCCTCGGCCATGCAGTTCGACTACGACGACCGCGTCGTGAACCTGCTCGACACGCCCGGCCACGAAGACTTCTCCGAGGACACCTTCCGCGTCCTCACCGCTGTCGACTCGGCGCTGATGGTCATCGACTCCGTCAAGGGCGTCGAGAGCCGCACGCGGCAGCTCATGGAGGTCTGCCGGATGCGCGACACGCCCATCCTGACCTTCGTCAACAAGCTCGACCTCGAGGGCCGCGACCCGTTCGACCTGCTCCAGGACATCGAGGAGAGCCTCGGCATCGCCGCGACGCCGATGGCGTGGCCCGTCGGCACGGGCGGCCGCCTCAAGGGCATCTACCTCATCCGTGAGAAGCAGTTCGTCCCGCTCCGGGCGGGCGGCATGGCTGGCGAGCCCATCGACGTCACGGGTCCCGACGACCCGATTCTGGACGAGATGCTCGGGCGGCAGGCCGAGGAGTTCCGCGCCGACATCGACCTGCTCGACGGCGCGGGCACGCCGTTCTCGCTCGAGGCGTACCGCGCCGGCACGCTCACGCCCGTCTTCTTCGGCATCGCGCGCGGCGGCCTGGGCGTCGAGGCCATGATGGACACGTTCGTCGAGATCGCGCCGCCGCCGCAGCCGCGACAGGCGACCGAGCGGACGGTCGAGCCGGACGAGCCCGCCTTCTCGGGCCTCGTCTTCAAGATCCAGGCCAACATGGACCCCGCGCACCGCGACCGCGTCGCGTTCGTGCGGATCGTCTCGGGCCGCTTCGAGCGCGGCCTCAAGGTGCGCCTCCAGCGCGGCGAGCGCGACCTTCGCGTCGGCAACGCGATGCTGTTCCAGGCCCGCAAGCGCGCGGGCGTGGACGAGGCCTTCCCGGGCGACATCATCGGCGTCCCGAACCACGGCACGATTCGCATCGGCGACACGCTCACCGAGGGCGAGGCGCTGCGCTTCACGGGCATCCCGAGCTTCGCGCCCGAGCACTTCCGCCGCGCCCGCGTGGACTCGGCGCTGAAGTCCAAGCCGCTCGAAAAAGGCCTCCAGCACCTCACCGAAGAGGGCGCGATCCAGCGCCTGCGCCCGCTCGCCAACAACGACCTGCTGCTCGCCGCCGTCGGCCCGCTCCAGTTCGAGGTCGTCGCGGCCCGCCTCGCCGGCGAGTACGGCGTCGACATCATCCTCGACGCCCAGCCGTGGACGCTCGCGCGCTGGGTCACGGGCGCCCCCGAGGACCTCGACGCCATCGCGCGCGTCGAGAAGCGCCGCCTCGCCCGCGACGCCGACGGCGACCTCATGTTCTTGGCCGAGAGCAGCTTCTGGCTGGACCGCGCCATCGAGGACTACCCGAAGCTCCGCTTCGTCGCCGTCAAGGAGCACGCGTGACGGACGACGGACGACGGACGACGAACCTGGCACCCACCCTTCTACTTGTCATCCTGAACTCGTTTCAGGATCTGCATTTCATCGACGTCGGACAAAGGCAAAAGGCAGATCCTGAAACGAGTTCAGGATGACAGATTTTTTGTAGTGAGGGCAGTCGGAGCGAGTCCACTTCAACCGACCGGCTTCACCCTTCCACCCAGTCCAACCCCGATGACCCTGACGCTCCCCGACGGCCGCACCGTCCGCCCCGGCAAGATCCTGTGCATCGGGCGCAACTACGCCGAGCACGTCCGCGAGATGGGCGACGTCGCCGTGCCGACGCCCGAGGCGATCCCCGACCCCGTCGTCTTCCTCAAGCCGACGACGTCGCTCGTCGATGACGGCGGCGAGATCGTGCTCCCGCGCCAGTCCGAGGACGTCCACCACGAGCTCGAGCTCGTCGTCGTGATCGGAACCGGCGGGCGGCACATCGCCGAGGCGGACGCGCTCGCGCATGTCGCGGCGTACGCGCTCGGGCTCGACCTGACGGCGCGCGACC
>JBBSUZ010000017.1:0-20298 GCA_038233965.1 Rhodothermales bacterium
GTCGTGTGTAGTCGATCTTGAGCGACCCGATGCTCGCCTCACTGGCGGGCTATGGAAGTCACCACGGCAAGCCGTCGTCGCACTCGTCCCAGAGGACGGGCGTGCGCGCCGGCAGCGGCTCGGCCGGCATCCCGACCGGCAGCCCAGCGCACGCATCGTCGTAGCCGTCGAGGTAAGCTTCCGGATAGAGCCCGGCGTTGTCGAGCCAGTCGAGAGTCGGCCGGTTGTCGGGGCCGTCGGCGAGCCCGTGATCGTGGCCGAGCGCGTAGTCATGCTCGTAGACGACCTCCTCGAAGTCCTCAGGCGGGCAGACACAGCGGAGCGCGCTGCAGCCGGGACACCACTTTGTCGGGCAAGCGTAGTCCGAGGCGGGCTCGCGGACGATGGTCACGGCAGGCGCGTCGAGCAGCCCGGCCTTGCGCCACTGGCATACGAGGCAGCCCGGCACGCGGCAGTCCTGCGGCTCGATGACCTGCCGGACGTGGCCGCGCAGCCGGAGCAGCGGGACGGAGTAGGGCTCGGCGAACGGGTCGCCGGACGTGACGGACGGGCGGTTGTCGCCCTGTGTGGGGGTGGTGTACATAGCGTGGCCCCTCGGCCATGCTGCGGTGAGCGGACTGCTCACCGGGTGGAATCCGGCGGCGCGGAGTGCGCGACCGGCGCCCGAACGGTTCGGGCAGAAACCAGAAGAGCCCGGCCGCCTGAGAAGGCAACCGGGCTCGGGGTGGGAGACGATGCTCCAGGAAGACCCCCCCTACCTCGAAACGGGCGAGCCCGTCCAAGGCATAGTGGATCGTGGTCCTGCGGGTGTCACAAACCGGATTCGACCTGCCGCTATGGGCGCGAATAATGACGATGTACAGGACACACGAGAGGGTGCATACTTACGAACAGCCGGTACGGTCTCAGTTCAGCCGGCCCACGCAGACACTCCCGTGCCACCGAGGCTCGTGTCCGGACTGCCGTTGTTCGTTGCTGAAGGCGTGACGGTCCTCGGCTTCTAGGCAGTGGACGTGTGCGACAAGTCTGCGGCGCGCCCACCATCACTCCTGCGCAAGTAGCGCCGCTCAGCGGCGGATGCGGAGGCGTGCCCGGGTCGTGCCGGCGAAGACGCCGACGCCGCCGGAGACGTTGGAGAAGGCCTGGACAGGCTCAGCGAACGGGTTGCCCTCGGCCGACTGCCGACGCTCCTGCGACTGCCGGTACCGGAAGTAGTCCGCACTCACGGCGAGCACGTTGGCGCCGACGAAGCAGCCGCCGGCACTCTCGCCTTCGATCTCGACCACGACTGGCCCCGCGCCGAGCGTCTCGAAGTCGGGAAAGGCGGAGAACAGGCGCCGCCGCGGGCCGCCCTGCAGGTCGTTCAGGAACGTCGACTCGCGCAGGACGGGCGCGTCGGTAAAGAACGTGCCGATGCCGCCGCGGCAGTCTTGGGCCGCACCATTCCCGTCCGAGACGAGCCCGGCCCAGACGAACGACACCTCGAGGCGCTCTTGCGCGCTCCGCGGCGCGAGCGTCACGGCGAGGACAGGGTTTGAGTACGTGGTGATGGTGCGGCCGCCGAACGTCATGGTGTGCGGGTCCCACCCGCGCACGAGCCGGACGGCGGCTCCACTCGGCATCTCGGGCGTGCGGCTCGTCGCCGTCACGGGCGGAAGGCCTGGCGCCTCGACGCGGAGCGTGTACGTCCGCCCAGCCTCGGGCGCCGGGCCCGCCTCGACCACCGGGTCGTCTACTCCAGGGTAGGTGCCGGGTGCGCTGGGAATCTGCTCGGCGCCGTAGACGCCACTCTGAGACGTGCGCGGAAGCGTGACGGCCGTCCCGTCGCCCGCCGTGATGGTGACGGTCGCGTCGTCGATGGGCGAGTAGCCGTTGGGTATGCCCGAGCCGAGCGGAACGGTTCGTGTCAAGAGAAGCGACCACGGCTGTCCGGCCTCGAACGTACCCTCGACGGCGATGGCGGGCGTGAAGTCGGTGGGGTCGGCGTCGACGAACGTCTCGCAGCCGGCGAGCAGCACGAGCAGCGCGAAAGCGGCGGCAATGCGGAAGGCGGTCATCGGATCGTGAATCGGTAGCTCACCGACGGGAGAATCGGGAAGATGGAAACGTAGCGCGTCCCCTCGGAATACGTCTGCGTCCGCTCGTCATAGTCCTCGCCGAAGGTCCCGTAGAACGGGTTGAGGCGGTTGGTGGCGTTGTACAGGCCGAGCGCGAGGCGCCCGCGCCCGTAGTCCACCTCGTACGACACATCGGCGCGGGCGTAGGCCGGGAAGCGGCCCGCGTTGCGGCGGCTGTAGACGAACGCGTTGCCGCCGTAGCGCGCGACCGGGACCGTTACCGCGGCACCGGTCGCGTAGACGAGCAGCGCCGTGACGCGCCGCCGAGGCGAGAGGTGGCGCGTCACGGCGAGGGACAGGTCGTGCGTGCGGTCGTAGCGGTACGGGAACGTCTGACCGAGGTCGATCTCGGCGAACGTGCGTGTCGAACGCGAGCGCGAGTAGCCGAGCTGGACGTCGGTGCGTCCGCCCGAGCGCTGCACGCCGAACTCGATGCCCGACGCGCGGCCCGTGCCGGTCGTCACCTCGTCCTCCCACTGCGCGCCCGCGTTGAAGAAGCCCGCGCCGTCGGCGTACTCGACGAGGCCCATCATCGTCTTGGCGAAGGCGCCGGCCGAGGCGCGCCACCCGCGCCCGAGCGCGCGCTCGACCTCGAGTGCGCCCTGCCACGCCGCCTCCGGTCGGACGCGCTCCGTCGCCGGCACCCACAGGTCCGTCGGCAGCCCGATGCCGGGGTTGGCGAGCAGGTGCATCGGCTGCCACGTCCGCCCGCCCGAGGCGCGGACCGTGAACGCGCCGAGCGGCGCGGAGGCGGCGAGGCGCGGCTGGAGCGCGGCGAAGATGCGGCCGCGCACGCCGAGCACGCCGAGCCGGAGCCCGACCTCGAGGCGTACGCGCCCGAGCCGGACAGCGTCGGAGACGTAGGCGCTGCCGCCGAGCGTCGCGATGCGGTCAGCGGTCTCGGACCGCACCTCGTCGGCGCCGGTCGTCTGGGACCGCAGGACGGCGGCAGGGCGGAACGTGCGGCGGCCGATGCTGAGACCGGCCGCGGCGTCGTGCGCGAGTCCGAGCGCCTCGGCCGACGCCTCGACGTCGGCCTGGACGGCGAGGTCGAGAAGGCCCGACGTCTGCTCGAAGCGCGTCGTACGGCTCGTGGCCGTCGAGCCCTCGGGGTACGTGTTGCCCGCCTCGCGCTCGGCGCGGAACGCGTAGCGGCTGACGTAGGCGAGCCCGCTCGCGAAGACGCGCGGAGTGACGAGGTGCGTCGCGCGGACCGTCGCTGTCTGGTTGCCCCAGCCGAGGCGCGTCGACTCCGACTCGGTTCGGGCGAGCAGCGGGTCCGGGTTCACAAACGTCTCGCCCTGTGACATGCCGAAGCGGTCAGCGCCGGTGTAGGCGCTCGCGAAGACGCGCGTGCGGTCGTTCAGGTCGAGGTTCACCTTGGCGCTGAGGTCCGAGAGCGCGTAGCCGGCCGACGCCCCCGTGACGAAAAGCAGCGGGCGAAGCAGCAGGTCGGCGTAGCTGCGCCGGACTGAGACGAGGAAGGCACCGCGACCGCCCGCGACCGGACCCTCGACGATGGCGCGCGAGGCGAGCAGGCCGATCGTCGCCGTTGCCTGCCTGCGCTCGCGGCTGCCCTCGCGCTGCGTCACGTCGACGACGGCCGAGAGGCGGTCGCCGTAGCGGGCAGGCGGCGCGCCGGGCACGAGCATGGCCGACTGGAGCGCGTCCGAGTTGAAGACGGAGACGGCGCCTGCGAGGTGGCTCGCGTTGTACACCGGCGCGCCGTCGAGCAGCAGCAGCGTCTGGTCCGGCGAGCCGCCGCGGACGTGGAGGCCGGCCGTGCCCTCGGCGCCGGCGTGGACGGCCGGCGAGAGCTGGAGCGCCTTCAGCGGGTCGGCCTCGCCGAGCAGCGCCGGCACGCGCTCGACGTCCTGCGCCGTGAGCCGGACCGCGCCCGGCGCCGCAATGCCCGCCGGCCCCGCCTCAACGACGACCTCAGTCAGGCCTGCCGCCGCCTCGAGCGTCACGTCGAGCCGCACGTCTTGGGACAGGCGAAGCGTCTCGGCGTGCGGCGCGTACCCGACGTAGCGGACCTCGACCCGGACCGAGCCCTCGGGCAGTGGCAGCGAGAAGAAGCCGTAGGTGTTCGTCGCGGTGCCCCGCCTGAGGCCCGCCGCGACGACGGTCGCCCCGATGAGCGCCTCGCCGGTCACGGCGTCCGTCACAAAGCCGCTGACCGTGTGCGTTGCCCGCGGCGCTTCGAGGCGTGGCGCCTGAGCCCCAGGTGGAGCCTGCGGCGCCAGTCGCGGCGGGGCCGCCGGCCGCAGTGCCACCGCGCGGTACAGCGCGACCGTGCCCGAAGGCAACCGGCGCGCCTCGAGCCCGGTCCCGCCGAGGATGCAGTCGAGGACAGCCTCGGCCGGCCGGGCCGAGGTCCGCGTCGCCGCCGGACAAGACGTCTGGACGCCGGCGACGAGGGCGGGCGCGTAGACGAGGCGCAGGCCGCGCTGCTCGGCGAGCGCGCGCAGGGCGTCGTCGAGCGGCGCGCGGGTCTGCGCCGCGGCGCCGGTCGCGGCGAGGCCCCCGGCGAGGACCGTGGCGAGCAGGGCGAGGCGGAGCGTCATCGGGCGAGAAGGTCGTAGCGGCCGGAGCCGGCCTGAAGGCGAAGGTCGAGGTAGGCCGCGACGTCGCCGAGCGGGTCGGCCGCGGTCCGTGGTGCGGGCAGGAAGAGCGTCACGCGCTGCCCCGGGCCGCCTCCCGTCCCCAGCCGCACGGCACCACCGACGCGTCCTTCGACGGCCGCGGCGACGGCGCCGAGCGGCGCGTCGACGACGGAGAACGCACCTCGCTGCCACGCCACGACGGCGGCCGTGTCCGAGGGCACCGGTGCCGACGGCGAGCCGCCTGCGACGACGCTCGTCTCGCCGGGCCCGAGGCGGACGCTCGCGCCGCCGCCGGACAGCCGGACCGCGCCGCGCAGGACGGTCACGGCCGTCTCGGCCGCGGCGCCGGGCCACGCGCGCACGTCGAAGGCCGTCCCGAGCACGTCTACGTGCGCCTGCGCCGTCTCGACGCGGAACGGCCGACCGTCCGCGAGCACGTCGAACAGGGCCTGCCCGCTCAGCTCGACCGCTCGGGTGCTTCCCCAGAGACCGCGCCGGTAGCGGATCACGGATCCTGGCGCGAGTGCCGCCATGCTTCCGTCTGGAAGGGCGACGCGTACAACCCCGCCCGAGGCGCTGACCGTCACCGGAACGAAGGCCGCAGCGAGCACGACGAGCGCGAGCACCGCTCCGCCGGCGGCTATGCGCCAGAGCCGCCGCGGCGCGCGCACGGCACCGCGGTCCGGTGCCCGCTCGGCTGCGGACGGTGGTGTGTCGAGCGCCGCAGCGAGTTGTGCCCACGCGTCGGCGGCGAGCGTCGGCGCGGGGTCGACGGCGCCAGCGGCGAGCGCCCACGTCTGCTCGAGCGAGGAGCGGTCGGCCGCGTCCTGCCGGTCGATCCAGGCGCGGAGGTCGGGAGGCGTGTTCATGGCGTCAGGAGAAGGCGTCGGGGGCGTGGCGGCGGACGTGGTCGCGGAGCGCGGTCAGCGCCCGGCCGACGTGGTTTTCGACGGTCTTGGCGGAGCAGCCCATCACGGCCGCGACCTCGGCGTGGCTGAGGCCGTCGAAGCGGCTGAGCGCGAACGCCTCGCGCTGCCGCTCGGGCAGCGCGGCGAGGCGAGCCCGGACAAGGCCGGTGACGAGCGCGGCGTCGGCCGAGGCGTCGGGCGTAGGCGGGGCGGCAGGCGGGTCCATGGCGCGCAGGAGGTCGCGGCGGCGGGAGGTGTCGCGGTGGTGGTTCAGCAGCCGGTGCCGGACGGCGGCGTAGAGCAGCGCGCGGACCGACCGCTCAGGGTCGAGCGTCTCGCGGCGGCGCCACAGCGCGACGAACGCGTCCTGGACCGCGTCGCGGGCTTCCTCGGGGTCGCCCGCGGCGAGTGACCGGGCGTAGCGCACGAGGTCCGGCTGGACCGCTCCGAAGAGGGCCTCGAAGGCGCCGCGGTCGCCGGAGCGGACGCGGGCGGTGAGGGTCGAGTCGGTCGGGTCGGGCATGGTCACGAGAGATACCCGCGAACCGACCGCATCCCCCAGCCTCTCTACACGATCAACTCTGGTCGGCTCAGCGCCGAGCGGCACGCGAGTGAAACCGCGTCACCGGTGACCTGGAATGCGCTCGCGATAGGCTTCGTCCCACACAGTGCGCTTGCAGATGGCGCAGCAGCGGCGCTCGCCGGCGTACACGACGAGCTGGAGCGCGCTCCCCGAGGCGCGGGCGTAACAAACCGTTTAGCCTGCGCGCCTCGGGAGCTGGTGAGAAGGCAGCTTCAGTTCTGCGGGCTAATCCAAGTCGTAGGTGCCGACCAGACGGCGGGCATGCGTCCCCCCGTTTCGGTCGGAGTACACGATGTAGCACGTGAGCGTACTCCAATGGGTGGAGAACCAGACATCGAGGATCTTTGCAGGAAGCGTCCGGCGGCGCACGTAGTTAACGAGCGCGCCGACCACAGGCGTCGAGTTCTCGTCAGGATCGAAGTCATGGATCTCCGCGATCTGCTTGACGGAGAGCCCGTAGATGTCGTTGACCATCCGGTGGATCTGGTTCAGGAAGTCACCGTCGTGGTAGGACTGGAGGCTGTCGGTCTCGGCGGTGAGCCTGTCCTGCTGGATCACGAACTGGTCCTTGAGCACCTCGAACAGGCTGGCCTCAGAGTGCACTGAGATTCCGGCACGGTCGGCCAGGACATCCTCGAGGGAATTGTAGCTGTTGGACATGGCTTTCACAGGGTTG
This sequence comes from Rhodothermales bacterium, assembly GCA_038233965.1. Classification (GTDB taxonomy): domain Bacteria; phylum Bacteroidota; class Rhodothermia; order Rhodothermales; family Rubricoccaceae; genus DASVSE01. The sequence continues at coordinate 6,891 of JBBSUZ010000017.1, forward strand.
CGTGGAAATGAGAGTGGTTGGGTTGGATGTAGGAGGGAGAACTGAGCTACTCAGCCAGCTTTCCGCCAGCCGGGCTTCGGGCCGCGGGACGGGACGGCTGCACGGTCGGGTGCAGCCGCGTAGGGCACCCCGTCGCCGTGACGCGCTTCGAGCTTCGCGTTCTTCGACGCGCCCACCGCCCACGGCTCGCGCCCCGGAAACGGGATGTGGCCGCGCCAGTCGAGGTTGTCCTTCGAGTAGAAGTGGGCGTCGCGGGCGTAGATGGCCTTCACGGCATCCCGGACCCACACCGGGTCGGGCTGGAGCTCGCCCGACCACCGCGTCTTGCTCTGACCACCGACGGCGAAGAGCGTCGCACCGGCGTCGAGCAGCGGCTCCACGTCCACCCGGTCCAGGAACGGCTCCAGGGACACCCACTTGAACGCCCCACCGCGAGTGCTTGCGAGACCCTTTGCGGCTGCGCGGACGTCCTTGTCGCGCGTCACGGTGACGCCGACGGCGGCGTTGGCCGGGAACTCGAAGTCGCCGAGGCGCGGCCCCATCTTGGTGAGCACGAAGACCGTCCACTCGGGGTGGGACGCGATTTCGTCCAAGACAAACCGAATCCACCAGTCCGGGAACGAGTGGTTGAAGAGGTCACCCATCGACCCGAGGAAGACCGAGCGTGCCCAGCCCGGCGCGAGCGGGCTCGTGCGCTCGGGGGTGGGCAGAGACGTGTTTGAGAACGCGTCGAGGCGCGCCGGGTGGATCGTCGGCACGAACGCCTGCGGGTAGAACCTGAGCGCCACGTCGGACGCGTAGCAGAACTGCCGCTGGCAGTTGTGGGTGCAGCCAGTGAGCGGGTTGGTCGAGTAGTTGGCCCAGCCGACGAGCGCACCCGTTTTGTTGAAGACCTTCCTGATGCCGGCCTCGCGCGCGGCCTGCCGGACGGCCTCGATGTCGAGCACGCCGTTCCTGACCGGCCCGCCGAACGTCTCCAGCTCGGAGATCTCAACGATGAGCTCGGCCTTCTGCTCGGCGATCCGCCGGGCGCCGGGGTGCGCGTCGAGCAAGGCGTCCGGGCAGAGTCCCGACGCGATGACGACGAGCAGGGGTGCCGCCTTCCGGCCGCGGTCGTTATCGATGTTGCACGTCCCGGCCTCGTACGTCTGCGGTTCGCCGCCGATCTCCTGCGCCACCTCGGGCACGTAGTCGATGTCGATCTGGATCTCGCGCGTCGTGTCGAGGAGGCGCTTGCGGCTGAGTTCGACGATACCGACCGCGACGCCGATGACGCCGGGCTGGCCAGAGCGACCGTTGTTCTCAGTCCGCTCCGCTGCGGCAAACTGTGCCGCGTCCTCGACCGTCTCGGCCGTGACATCTTCGTCCATCGTCGCGAACGCGAGCGCGTCTCGGACCGCCTCCTGGTCCACGGCCGGGACCTTCAGGAAGCGGGCATGCGCATCGTCGCCGTAGGGCCACCTGGCGTCGCCCCTCGGGTGAGCACTGACTACAGCGCTCCTCGCGAGCATCTCCGGAACGACGGCGGCACGACCCGCGGACGTGCCCAAGCGCGCCTCGTCCTCGGAGAAGCCGTCCCCGGCCGCGCCCAGCTCGACCTCACCGGCGTCGTCCTCGAAGTCGTCCAGATCCAACCCTGCCTCGGGGGCGGCGTCCACGCTCAGGCGAGCGTTCATGCTCGTGGGAGTCGACTCGATGTCAGACGCCTTGACGGCGTCGGGCGTCCCGTGCTCCTCGAGGAGCCGCTTCCACTTCTCCGCGCGCGCGCCCTCCGGGAGCTTCAGGAGCGCGCGGCTCTGAGCCGTCGTGGCGGGGACGGCGACGCCGGCCTCCTCGAACTCGTCGGCGAGGTCCGCGTGCCTCATGAGATACTGCGCCTGCCGGACCTTGAACGTGAACTGGTCGGCGACGTAGTCCTCGAACTTGCCGTAGTCCGCGTGCGGCGGGAGGTAGAGCGAGTTGTCGCGGATGAGCCGCAGGGCTCGCCCGGCCTCGAGCCCGGCCGTCTCGTAGTTCCGGACGAGGGGCTCGAGATCGCTGAGCAGAAGAGCGTCAGCCAGGCGCGCACTCGAGTGCGCGTCGGACGCCGCGGTGGGGCTAGTCAGCAGGGGTACGTAATCGGTCATAAGGGTTTGTAGAGTGCGTGCCGAGGCTACACAACCCTTATGACAACGGTGCTTCACATGGAGTGAGCTACATGAAGCACCGAAACTGATTCTGCGTCATAATACGGCCGATTGATATTAAAAGACATGGCATAAGCATAGCCAAGGCAGTGACCTGCGTCAGGTGCCGTATGGTCCCTTCGGTCAGAGTTCTGCGTCGTATTTCCCGCAAATCAAGAGGCCGAGACGGTCAAGACACGCTGGCGGTCGGACGACGTAGTTCACGGCCATGTCGATTCCCTCGTGGAGGTGGAGTGCGACGTACCCCCAGCTCGCCGTGCCCGCCTCGGTTTACACGCCGTCGGTGCGCGAGATGCCGGACGTCTTGCCGGAGCCGGAGTACCCCGGCCACTTGGGCGGGCGTCCGCCCGCCCGGTGCGGTATCTCTCGCAGGACGGCAACGTGCGCTTCAAGACGAAGCAGTTCTTCGTATCGAAGACGCTGCTGCACGAGCACATCGGCTTCGAGGAGGTCGCCGACGGGGTGTGGGACCTGTACTTCTACGACCGTCTGCTGGCGCGTCTGGACGAGCGGACGTGGAAGCTGACGGCTTGACGAGGGGCCGTCAGGGTGTAAACGATGTGGTCAGACAGAAGTGTAAAGGAACTGACCGGCCCCTACAGCCGCTGGTGCGGGGCTCAGAACGTGTACCCGAGTGTCACTGGGATACCGCCCGCGTCACCGGGGAGCATGCTCACCGCCCGTGCTTCGAGCGAGAGCGCACCGCGGCCGACCGGGACTTCGAGGCCGAGTCCGTTGCCGAGTCCCAATCCTCCGTCGACGCCGCCCGGGCGGTTCATGTCGCCGACATAGCCGCCGACCGAGACGACGATGAAGTAGGGGCGGACGGCAAAGTCCGCCGGCGCCACGTCCCACCGGAGCAGAAGCCCGCCGCCGGTCAGCCACCGATCGTCGCTGTGCTCGAAGCCAACTTGGCCGAAGGCGTCGGCGGCGACGGACCAACTGTCGCCGAGTTCGAGCACAAATGCCAGCGGCGCAGCCACAGCGTCTGGATCGAGCGTGAACAGGTGGCGACGAACGCCGAGTGAGGCACCCGGCCCTAAATCTGTGCCTGGGCCGACGGCACCGATGCCTGACGAGAGCGTGATCACGGCTCGACGCGGGGTGGTCTGAGCGGAGGCGGTACAACCCAGCACGACGGCAAGCGGCAGCAGGAGGAGGCGAGCCATGACAATGGTGTTTGATGCGAGTGCGCCTAACTGTTTGGCGTTCAGCGGACGCGTCGACGCCGCGCTGTCGAGGAGCAAAGTAGACGCCGCCGCCCGACCGAGCAACGACGCTCGTGGCGGTCCGCTGCAACGCCGGGTTAGGAGACGCCGACCGGAGTGCCGCGACCGACACCGAGGCGTCGACGCCGACCGCAGACCTACGCGCGGGCGGCTTTCGAACACTGAGCGGAGCGCCGAGGCGCCTCGCGACGCCGGCGCCTCGACGGAAGACCCCAAGCGGAACGCCGGCGCCTCGAACTACGCCGGACCCAACGGAGGCGGCCCCTAACACTTAGCCGCTCACCCGCCACACAGCGAGCGCCACGGCGGGAACGGAGCGCAGAATACGCCGGACAACCCGCGGTGCGCTAACCAAGCCGTGAGGTCGGGTGCTGCGGCGAGTTCTGAGGGCCCATGTCGGCTGTGGCGCAGACGTGACCGACGCGCCGACCGCGACCCCCGAGCCTCGCGCGGGCGCTTCCCAATTCTCGTGACGAGCGGAGCGCCGAGGCGCCTCGAGGCGTGGGCAGTTCGACGGGCACGCGAGCAGAGCGCCTGGGCCGGCGTCACCGAGGCGCCTCGCAGCAAGACCCCCAGCGGCACGCCGCACCTCGCGCCGACGCCGTTGTCGAGAGGGGCCGCAGAACACTTGGCCGCTCACCCCCCGCACAACGAGCGCCACGACCGGGACAACGCGCAGGATACGTCGAGTAGCCCGCAACGCGCCGACCAAACCGTGCGGTCGGCGTGCTGCGGCGAGTTGTGCGGCACATGGCAGCAACTCAAAGCCAAACCCCGCTGATCTGTTGTGCTGCGCCGAGCCACGCAAACAAGGTCGCGGTCAGACCGGCTGAAGCTGCGCTCGACGCGAACCACCGATGCTCTTTGAGCAGGTCGCCTGCTCGCGCGCGCGGTCGAGGTCGCGTCCGCGGCTCTTGTGCTCGGCGAGCATCACGCCGGGCCAGAAGAGGTCGATGAAGCCCTGTCCGCCGCCGGCCTTCTTGACGGCCTCCTCGAAGGTGGCCACGCGGCGCCGGTTGACGCCGAACACGCGCAGGAAGTCGTCCCAGAACGCCTTGGCCTCGGCGTGCTCGCGGGTCTCGTCGCGCCACTCGTGGACGAAGGCGGCGGCCCGGGTCTTGATCTCGTTCCAGGTCAGCGGCATCGCGTCGGGGCGTGAAGAGCGCAGAACCTACGCCGTGGTCGGGCCGAGACGCGGTTTACGGCCGACGGATCAGTTCACCGCGACGGACATGCCGGCGGACCCGACGAACGCCCCCAGCCCGCCCTCAACGTTCGTGAACACCCGGCTCGGCTGCACGAACGGGTTGCCCGCGCTCGCCCGCTGTACCTCGACCGACTGCTGGTAGCGTGCGTAGTCTGCCGAGACGACCGAGAGCACGACGCGAAAGGGAAACGGCTCGCCGAATATGCGCGCGTCAGCGATGATGAGCGTCTCGTGCGTCTGCCCGTCGAACGCCGCGTCGCGGAAGACGGCGCGGGGACTGAAGTAGCGCACGCCGCCGTCGACTGTCGGGTCAGCGTCAGCCGTCGCGTCGAGGCGTTCGTAAGACGTTCGGAGCACCGGGTCTGTGCTCGCGAACGAGACGCTGCTCGACACGTTCGCGCCGACGCGTGCCAGGGCAATCTGGTAGACGGACGCGCCGGGTGGGTCGTCCCACGAGAGCGTCACGCGCGTCTGCCCGTCCGGCGCGTTAGCCTCGCGGCGGACGCGCAGCGGGACGGGCACCGGAATCTCGGCCACCGCGCGCACGTCGGGCAGGCCGGCGGCCGAGGCGCGCAGCTCGTAGCGCCGCCCCGGCACGGGCACGACCGTGGACCGGAACAGGGGGTACGCACCGCCTACGCCGGTGACGAAGCGCAGCGAGTCGAGAAAGAGCCCGCTCTCGTCGTAGAGCGCTGCGCGGAGCGTCCGGCTGAGCGCACGCGCACCAGCTGTGTCGGGCGGTGCGAGCAGGCCCACGCTGCGTCCAACGCGGATCTCGACCGGCTCGTCCGGCGAGATAAACCCGCCGACGACAAGCCGCGGCTCGACCTCCGGCAGGTCGATGTCGACCGGCTTCGACGACCCGAAGTCGCACCCGGCGAGCACACCCGCGAGGATCAGGACGGACCAGAAGCGCATGGCTAGAAGCGGAGGCGGTAGGCGATGGCCGGCAGAACAGGAAGCAGGCCGTGCTGCACCAGGCGGAGGCGGCTCGTGAGCGTGTAGCCCGGCAGGCCCGTGGCCGGGTTCGGCTCGACGCGCTCAGTCCGCCGCTCGACGTCGACGTAGGCCGGGTTCGCACGCGAGTACGCGTTGTAGAGCCCGAGCGTGATTGTCCGCTCGCCCCACAGCACGCGCCTGTGGAAGTTGGCCGCCACGTCGAGGCGGTGAACGGCGGGCATCCGGAACTCGCCGCGCCCCGAGAGCACGTCGGTCTCGCTGCCGGACGAGCCGTCAGGCGAGTCGATGTCGAACGCCGGCGCGCGGGCGACGGGCAGCGTCAGCGCGTCGCCCGTGCCGTAGACCCACGTCGCCGACAGGTCGGTGCGGGCAGACATGCGCTGCGACACGACGACCGAGACGTCGTGCCGGCGGTCGAAACGGTACGGGTACCACGCGCCGCCGTCGAAGGCGTCGAAGCGGCGGTCGGTGCGGGCGAGCGTGTACGCGACCCAGCCCGTCGTGCGGCCGGCCGTCTTCTGGACGAGCACCTCGACGCCGAGCGCGCGGCCCTCGCCGCGGACAACCTGCTGCTCCCAGTTCGCGAACGCCGTGTTGAAGAAGCCCGCACCGTCGCGGTACTCGAGCAGGCCCGACATGCGCCTGAGGTACGCCTCGACCGAGACGTCGATGCCGCGGCCGACGGCGGCTGAGAGGCCGGCGGCCGCCTGCCAGCCGCGCTCTGGGCCGACGGCCGGCGTCGCGGGGAGCCACAGGTCGGTCGGCAGCCCGAGGCCGGAGTTGGCGAGCAGGTGCACGTACTGCGTCGCCGCGGCGAACGAGGCGCTCGCGCTCAGCCGTGGCGTGAGCGTGAGGCGTACGGAGACGCGTGGCTCGACCGACCCGAACGTCTGCCCGCCGGTCGCAAGTCCCGTCGCCCGCGCCCCGGCGTTGACGAGCAGCGCCGCGACCGGCCGTCCTTCGAGCTCGACGTAGGCCGCGCCCTCGGTCGTCTGCCGCGGGTCCGACGCACCGACCTCGGACGGCTCGCCGGTGCCGCGGGTGACGGTCGCGCCCGGCCGGTAACCATGGCGTGTCAGCTCGACGCCAACCCGCGTCGCCGAGATGCGGGTGCCGGACACCTCGAGGCGGACCGCCCCGCCAACGTCGACGAGGCCCGAGCGGTAGTCCGACCGGTAGTCCGACCGGTAGTCCGAGCCGCCCTCCTCCTCGAACGTCGAGCGGACGCCGAGGCCGTACGTGCTCGCGAGGAGCGTCGTCTCGGCGAAGGCGCGGTCGCCTACGCGGCGCGTCCAGCGGGCCGTCGCCGTGGCGTTGCCCCACGCGAGGCGCTCTGCGTTGCGGACGAGCCCGCTGCGGTAGCGGCCCGTGAAGGCGTCGCGGCCGGTGTAGATGCCCACGAGGAGGCGGTCGCGCGGCGAGGCGTTCCACGCCGCCTTCGCGTTGACGTCCCAGAAGGCGTAGCCCGCCGTCGACGTGTCCGACTGGAACGGGCGCAGCAGCAGGTCCACGTAGGTCCGCCGTGCCGAGAGGGCGAAGGTCACGCGCCGGCCGAGCGGCCCCTCGACGGCGACGTGCGACGCGACGAGCCCCACGGCTGCTTCGCCCGAGATGCCGCCGGCGTTGCCCTCGCGCATCTGCACGTCGAGGACGGAGGCGAGGCGCCCGCCGAAGCGCGCCGGGAAGCTGCCTTTGATGAGCTCGACGCGCTTGACGGCGGCCGGGTTGAACGTCGAGAAGAAGCCGAACAGGTGCGAGGCGTTGTAGACCGTCGCACCGTCGAGCAGCGTCAGCGTCTGGTCCGGCGAGCCGCCGCGGACGTAGAGGCCGGCCGTGCCCTCGGTGCCGCCGCGGACGCCCGGCAGCAGCTGCTGCACGCGGACGACGTCGACCTCGCCCAAGGCGGCCGGTAGTCGCTCGGCGACCTCGATCGGGATGACGTGCGAGCCCATAACGGCCTGCGACTCGGCGCGGGCCGTGACCTCGGCGCTGCCGAGGGTGCCGGACGCGGGCGTGAGGCGGACCGTGACGGCACCGCCGCGCGCCTGGGTACGGAGCGCATCGAGGCGCTGGCGGAACGGCTCGAAGCCGACGTAGCGGACGACGACGGTCGCCGTGTCGGGCAGGGCACCGGCGAGAGCGAAGTAGCCGTGGGAGTTCGTCACCGTACGTGCGCCGCCGGCCGTGACGGACGCACCAGGCAGCGGCTCGTCCGTGCCGGCTTCCAGGACGTAGCCTGAAACACCCACTGACTGTGCCAGTGCTGGCACGGTCAGCATCGAAAGAGATATAATATATATGTACTTAATAACGTGTGCCAAGTAACAGGTTGAGTGTCCCTGTGCTCCGCACTAGCCGCTACGTTGGTATCAGTACCGGTTCGGAGGAGAATGACGGAGCGCGGGAGACGCCGGCCAATCCGCGACGCGCCGACGCCGGCTGTGGGGTCCAGTGCAGCCGCGAGTTCTGCCGCCCCTACTCCTGACGCGAGATGGAGAAGGCGACGCGACCGTTCTCGACTCTGAGCGTGTCAATCCCGGCCCCCACCACCTCGTTCACGAGGGTTACGTCGAACGTGCCTGTGAGTGCGCCGGGGCGGCTTCCTGCCACGAGCGTGATTCGGTTCTCATCTGACGGCGTCGGACGAAAGAACGAGCAGATCGGGTCGCTCCCGTCTGAGACAAGGAGCCCTCGGCGATCTTGGCCCTCGTAATCAAGCCGGAGGTCTTGGGTGCTTGGCTCGGGGCGAAGCACGAAGAGGGCGCTGAACGCACCACACCGTGCTCCAGGAACGCCTGGGAAGAATGCTCGGACGCTGGCACGCTCCGTTTCTGGGTCGTACCGGACCTGTACGCTGTCTGAGAACGCGATGCCGTTGGCAACGCCGCTCAGCAGACCTTCGGCCGGGTCGAGTTCGGACTCGAAGTTGGACGGGTCGGTATCGCACCCGGCGAGGGCGCAAAGCACCGCGAGAAGGATTAGCGAGAGGCGCATTGTTAGGACGGCGGCAGAATAAGCAATGGGCGGACGCGGTCCGGATAAACGCGGGCCGGCCGTCCGGGTAACGTGCAGAGGTTACGTACGACGCCGTTGCGCGTCTAGGGCTTACAGCCGTACCCCCGTTTATATCCAGACCTGTTCCGGATAACGCGCACGACCGTCCTCGTCGCAGAGCAACACGCTCCGCTCAACTCCTATAGCACGCCTGGGTCCGGTCCTCGATGGGGGGCGCCACGTCGTGGCGTCGACGCAGAACAGCCCCATGCCGCGCTACCGTTCTCGACGCCGCCGTGCTCGGGCTTCCATTGGCGCTCCTCACACGGATGCCCCGAGCGGGTTGGCGAGCGCCTCGTAGCGGTCGAAGAGGAACGCGACGCGCTCGGCCTCGCTCTTGAACCCGGCTCGACGGGAGCCGGACCGGCCGGCCCCGCCTGTGCTCACGGTCGTGGCTCGACCACCGTGACCGGGAGCGTGAGCGTCTCGGGCACGAGGTCCAGCCCGGCCGTCTCGCGGAGCGCCTCCCGGACGGCCTCGGTCTGAGCCTCATCGGGGCGGCGGCAGTGGACGACCTCCGGGTCCAGCAGGAGTTGCATGTCGTATATGCCCGTGGCACCCGTCCTGTCGACCACAGGCGTATCAAGACACCCCTCGATTGCCATGGCAATGCGGCTCATGTCCGCTCCGAGAGCGATGATGGAGCCCGGGGCCCTGCTCGACCGAGGCGATCCCGTAGACGGTTTCAGCGACACACCACCCTCGCTCTGACGCAGGACAAAGCTCGGCACCGGCTCCACAGCGTCGCGGATGGTGAGTCCCAGCGCCCGTCCGACCTCCTCGAGAACGTGCTCGCGGAACTCGGCCTCAGGCACATTCGGCGCGACGATGCGGACCTTCATGTACCGCCCGATGAGACTGTCCGGACCGACGACGCGCGACGTCGCAAAGCCACCCTCGGCTGACGGATCGGGCGGGGATGCACGGAGGATGATTTCGAGCGGCCCGTACCACATCGCGTCGCGCCTCGAGGCGTCGATGTCAGGGGCATACCTCTCGTAGTTCGGCGGGTGCTCACCGGGGGCAAGCCAGCGAACTTCGGAGACGTTCTCAGTCGGCGCCGGCGTGGCACGGTACCGCTCCACACGGGATTTCAGGCTGTCGATGGACTGGAACTGCGCGGCCTCGTCCGGCAGATGGTCGAGCGGGATCCCAGCGAGGAGCGAGTCCAGCATCCCCGCCGTGACCTGCGTCGGGTGGACGATGGCGGCGAGGCGCCCGTCGCGGCCGATCAGCGCCGTCTGCGGGATGGCGCTCACACCGTAGGCCCGCCCGCCCGTCGAGTCGGTGTCGAGCGCGACCCAGCCGCGGATCGGGCGCTTCTCGAGGAACGGCCGGACCGTCTCGGCGTCCTCGGCCGTGAGCGAGACGAAGCGGACCGGCCGGTCGGCGTACTGGTCCGCGAGACTGTTGAGGTGCGGGATGGTGGCGATGCACGGGCCGCACCAGGTCGCCCAGAAGTCCAGCACGACGGCCTGCCCGTACGTGTCGATCCAGGCGGCGCCGTCGGGGGCATTGAGGAACGCCTCGGCGCCGGGGTCGGGCGCGGCGTCGCCGCGGCGTGGCTGCGCGTGCGCGGCGGGGGCTAGTGCCACCGAGGCGAGCGCCACCGGCGCAAGAGCGAGGGCCAGGACGAAGAGACGTCGCATCTCGCGCAGCGGCTGTGTCCCGAGAAGGTAAGCCGCAGCCTCACCGATTCGCCCTCATGTCCTCCCAAAGAGTCGCTCATAGTCGCTCCACGTCGAGGCCGGTCGGAACGCCGAGCCAGTCGGCCTTGCGCGGAACCGCTCCTACGAGTCGACGGGCTACCCCGTCGGCACCGTAGCGGGCCTTGACGTAGAACCCATCGTTGAGTCAGGCTACGACCCGTTACTGGGGACGGTCGAACGTTGCAGTGCTCGCCACGACTTTCTACGGGGCCCATGAGACCATCCCTCGCTGTCAGAGCACGACGAGCCGGCACGGCGGGGCAGGCGGCATGCGCCGGAAGTCACGGCCGTTGATCGTCACCAGCTCGTCCGCGCCGGCCTTCTCCGCCGCCCGGACGTGGAGCGCGTCGTAGACGGCCCCGCTCACGAGCCCGAGCCCCACGAGCCGGTCGAGGACGGACGCGTAATCGTCCCCGTCGAGCGCGACGACCTGAGCATGCGCGAGCACGTCCTGGGCCAGCAGACGGCGGGCGTCGGCGGGCGTGAGCTTGGGGGAGCCTGGGTACACCGTGAGCGTCGCGTACACCTCGGCGAGTGCGTGCGAGGCGACCACAAGCCGGTTCTGCCCGTCTCGGGCACGGTCGAGGTACGGCCGCGCCCGCGCGTGGTCCGGGTGAGCGGCCACGAGCGCGGCGACGATCACCGACGTGTCGAGGGCGACCGTCACCGGGCGTCGAGGCCGGCGTGGCGACGCGCGCGGGCCTCACGCTCGTCGCGGAGAACCTGGACGACGTCGTACGCCGCCGGGACAGTGCCTGTGTAGACGAGGAGACCGTCCTGCACTTCGAGGGCGCCTGCGGTGGGCTCGGGCCGGAGCTCAAGCGTCGGCCCACCGTCGCCGGCGTGGACGTCGAGCGAGAGCTCGGCGCCGGGCTCGAGGCCGAGCTGGTCGCGGAGCGGCTTCGGGATGAGGACGCGGCCGAACTTGTCGAGCGTGACGGTCACGGGTGGCGGGATCGTGCTGAGATTGGCAATCTACGCTCGGCGCTGCCAGTCCAGAACGTTCAATCGGGCCTGCCTCGTCATCGGACGTCCGGTCAGCAGTCCAAGGCCTGGCGAATCTTGTCGGCGTACACGTCGCCGGCGACTGACACGTACTTCATCGTCGTCGCGATGTCGGCGTGACCGGCGAACTGCTGCACGATCGCGACGGGCACACCGCGCTCGATGAGCCATGTGATGCAACTGTGCCGGAGTACGTGCGGAGTCAGCGACGGCACGCCGGCCCGGTCGGCGAAGCGGCCGACGGTGTCCGAGCACGTGTTCGGGTCCACCGCGCGCCCGGCAGCCTCGAAGACGAGCCCGGTGGCGTTCGGCCGGAGCCGTAGTTCGGCGAGTACGTCCAGCGCCCGCGCCGAGAGCGGGATGCGACGTTCGGCCCCGGACTTCGACGTGAACGAGTCGGTGCAGGCCACAGTGAGGTGTGCGGCGTCGATGCTGACGTGGTCCCACATGAGGTTTAGCAACTCGTTGCGTCTGAGGGCCGTCTCAGCACCGAGCCGGACGAACGGTGCGGCCCACGCGCTCGACCGGACCTGCCCGTCGCGGCAGTGGGTCTCGGCGTAGACGGCGACGGCTTCGACCTGCTCGGGCCGGAGCGCCTTCGGGTACTGGCGCGGCACACGCTCGAGCATGACGCCGTCGGACGCGTCGATGCCGGTCATCTTCTGGGCGCGGCAATAACGGAAGAAGGTGCGGAGGTGCTGGACGTAGTTGGCGCGCGTGATCGGCTTGACGCTGAGCGAGTCGATCCACGCCTGGACGTCGGCCGCCGTCACCCCCGAGACAGGTCGGGTCACGCCGGCATGGACGACGAACCAGCCTGTCACGCGCTCGTAGTTCGCGCGGGTGTTGGCGGCCCGGTGCGCGCGGCTGGCGAGGAAGACCGCACGCGCCTCGCCGAGCGTGGCCGGCACCGCGGGCCGCTCGGGGCCTCCTGGAACAGGTGGCGGGACCGTCCACGGGTCGTAGCGGCCCTCGGCGTACTCGGCTTCCCAGAACCGGCGCAGGCGCTCGGCTGAGCGAGCGTCTCGGACCGAGGTCGAGACACGCTTGGTGCGGGGACGACGCTGGCGGTCGTTGAACTCGACGACGAAGACGCTCGTGCGTGCGTCCTTGAAGAGGCTGGCCATGGCTGGGAACGGCCCTCACGGGGCCGTAGGCTGTGCCACGGCGGCGCTCCGATGCTAGTACTGTGCTAGTACGTCGCACCCGAAGCGGGCGTCCAGAGTCCAGACCGCCTTCAACGACAAACGCCCAGACCCTCGCGTAGAGAGCCTGGGCGCCTGTTCTTCGTGCCCGAGACTGGAATCGAACCAGCACTCCCGTAAAGGAACACGTCCCTGAAACGTGCGCGTCTACCAATTCCGCCACTCGGGCGAGTGGACCGCGAAAGTAGCACGCCCGCTGCCGCGCGTCCACGCCCGCCGCGCTCTCCACGCCTTTTGCACCCGCCGCCCCGCCCGGCGCGGTGCGATCATCCGGCACACCACGCCCGCACCGATGCGCCGCCTCCTCCCCCTCGCCGTCCTGCTCGTCGCCACGAGTGCCCACGCGCAGCGCCCGCGCCCGTACCCCGTCTTCACGCCGCCCGCCGTCCAGCGCGCCCTCGACGCCGGCACACGCACGGCCGACGGACGCCCCGGACCCCGCGCCTGGCAGAACAGCGCCACCTACCAGATCGACGCCCGCCTCGACCCGGCCGCGATGACGCTCGCCGCGACCGGCCGCATCGTCTACACCAACGCCTCGCCGGACACCCTCGCGTTCCTCGTCCTCACGTTGCGCCAGAACATCCACGCGCCCGGCGTGCCCCGCAACCGGCCCGTCACCGTCACCGGCGGCCTGACGCTCGGCGCGCTCGCGGTCGACGGACAGCCGGCGACCGAGACGGGCGGCCTCGCCGACGCCGGCCAGTACCGCATCGACGCGCGCCTCGACCCAACCTCGGCAACGCTCTCCGCGACGGGCACGATCACCTACACCAACGCCTCGCCGGACACGCTCCGCTTTCTCGTACTCAAGCTGCGCCAGAACGTCCACGCGTCCGGCGTGCCCCGCAAC
>JBBSUZ010000018.1:0-20251 GCA_038233965.1 Rhodothermales bacterium
AGTCCGAGGAGCGGACCTACTGGCAGGACCCGGCGCTCTACAACACGATGAGCCCGTTCATGAACGCTGAGAAGATCAACGAGCCGCTCCTGATGATCCACGGGCAGGCGGACAACAACCCGGGCACGTTCACGCTCCAGTCTGAGCGCCTCTACGGCGCGGTCAAGGGCCTGGGCGGGACGGCGCGGCTCGTGCTGCTCCCCGCCGAGAGCCACGGCTACCAGGGCCGCGAGTCCATCCTGCACATGCTGTGGGAGGAGAGCCGCTGGCTGGATCAGTACGTCCGCGACGCCCCGCCGCGCGCGGCAACGGGCGGCTGAGGGTAACGGCTGGAAATGGGAGGGGAGGAGGAAAACGTGGTTGCTTCAATCCCCAATCCCCAATCCCCAATACCCAATCCCCCATCCCCAATCCCCGATCCCCAATCCTAGTCCGGCTCCCCGGCGTCGCCCGCCAGAGTGCGTTCGAGGCTCCGCGTCTCGTCTATGACGCGCTCGAAGAGGCGGCGGACAGCCTCGGGCGGGAGCGGGCCGCCGTTGGTGGCGGCCACGTTTTGCTGGACGGCCTCCTCGCGGCGCGGCGCGTAGACGGGCAGACCGGCAGCATGCTTGATGCGCCCGATCTCGGCGGCGCACGCCGCGCGCTCGTTCAGCAGCGCGACGAGCTGCCGGTCGATGGCGTCGATGCGGTCGCGGTGGGGCGCGAGCGCGTCGAGAGCCGGGTCCGGGGCGTCGGTCACAGGGCGAGGGCGGGCTGGGCGGCGAGGTCGAGGCCGTCCGACGCCGGCCAGCGGAAGGCAGCGGCGACAGCGATCATGGCCGCGTTGTCGACGGAGAAGCCCGGCGCGGGGACGTGGAGCGCGAAGCCGTCCGACTCGGCTGCCGCCTGCGCCGCTGCCCGGAGGCCGCCGTTCGCCGAGACGCCGCCGACGATCGCGACGTCGCGGATGCCCGTCTCGCGGACCGCGTCGCGAATCGCCCCGACGAGCGCGTCAGCGACGGTTTTCTGGAAGCTCGCGCAGACGTCCGCGACGGGGACGTCGCCGGTGTGGGCGTCGAGCCAGTAGCGGACCGACGTCTTGAGCCCGGAGAACGAGACGTCGAAGAGCGGGCGCTCGCCGTGCCTGCCGGCCAGCCGCGGCGACGGCAGGCGCAGGAAGGCGGCGTCGCCCTCGGCCGCGAGGCGGTCGACGTGCGGGCCGCCGGGGTAGGGGAGGCCGAGCAGGCGCGCGACCTTGTCGAACGCCTCGCCGGCCGCGTCGTCGCGCGTGCGCCCCAAGACGGTCTGGTGCAGGCCGGCGCGCACGACCGACAGGTGCGTGTGGCCGCCCGAGACGGTCAGGCACAGGAACGGGACCGGCGGGCCCTCGCCCGAGACGTACACGGACGCCGCGTGGCCGTCGAGGTGGTGCACGCCGACGAGCGGCAGCCCGCGCCCGAGCGCGATCCCCTTCGCCACGCCCATCCCGACGAGCAGCGACCCGGCGAGCCCCGGCCCGACCGTGACGGCGACGGCCCCGACGTCATCGAGCGTCACGCCGGCCTCGCTCAGCGCGGCCTCGACCGTCGGGACGATGAGTTGCTCGTGGGCGCGGCTCGCGAGCTCCGGCACGACGCCGCCAAACGCCTCGTGCACGCGCTGCCCGGCGACGACGGACGACGCGAGCCGGCCGTCCATCCAGACGGCGGCGGCCGTGTCGTCGCACGACGTCTCGATGGCGAGGATCGGCGGGGCGGGCGGGACGGTCATCGAGGAGCGTGCCGGGTGAACCCGGGCCTGAGCGGGGAGCGGGGAAGATGCGGTCCGCGGGGCGTCGGCGGTGGGCAGTGGCAGAGAAATCTGCCTGCCGTACGCGACGAGGCCCGGGCGGCGCACTGCCGTCCGGGCCTCGGAATCCGTCTCGGGGCGGTCGCCTCAGTTGAGGTGCGCGACGAGCTCCTCGCGGCGGTGCTTCTGGCGCAGCTTGCGGAGCGCCTTCTCCTTGATCTGGCGGACGCGCTCGCGCGTCAGGCCGAAGCGCTGGCCGACCTCGACGAGCGTCAGCGGCTGCTCGTGGCCGATGCCGAAGTAGAGGCGCGTGATCTCGGCCTCGCGCGGGTGCAACGTCGCGAGCGCGCGCTCGATGTCGATGTTGAGCGACTCGTTCGTGAGGTCGTCGTCCGGCTGGTCGTAGGAGTCGTCCGCGAGGACGTCGAGCAGCGAGTTGCCGTCGTCGTCGTCGAACGGGGCGTCCATCGAGAGGCTGTGGCGCGAGTGCTGCAGGCCCTCGACGACCTTGTCCTCCTTGAGGTCGAGCTCCTTCGCGATCTCCTCGGGCGTCGGCTGGCGGCCGAGCTCCTGGGCGAGGCGCGCCGAGGCCTTCCGCATCTTGGACAGCGTGCCGACGCGGTTCAGCGGCAGGCGCACCGTCCGGACCTGGTCGCTCAGGGCCTTGAGGATGCTCTGGCGGACCCACCACACGGCGTACGAGATGAACTTGAAGCCGCGGGTCTCGTCGAAGCGCTGGGCGGCCTTCACGAGGCCGTAGTTGCCCTCCGAGATGAGGTCGGCGAGGCTCAGGCCCTGGCCCTGGTACTTCTTGGCGACCGAGACGACGAAGCGCAGGTTGGCGCGCACGAGCATGTGCAGCGCGGTCTGGTCGCCCTTCTTGATGCGCTGCGCGAGGTCGACCTCCTGGTCGGGGGTGAGGAGCGGGACGGTCCCGATCTCCTGCAGGTACTGGTCCAGCATCCGTTGCGAACGGGGGACGTACATCGGCGGCCTGTAGGGTTGGTGGTATGAAGAATGGGGGCTCTGCAAGGCGAAGCCCGCGGCAGACGGAACGTCCATCTCTCGCGGGCTTCGGTAATGCCCCCGGCGCAAACGGTGGAATCAAACGTAGGGATTCTCCCGGCGCGCTCCTAGTCTCAGCCGGTGTGGTATCGGGTCGGGGGGAGCGAGTTCCTTAACACTTCGGTTTTCGCGCGCCCTTGTGTTCCCGACTCGGAGCGTGGAGGCTCAGTCCTAACGATTGGCGGGAGGTCGCTGCGGCGCCGAAGCCGGAGACGATCCGGCCGGCCTCGTCCGTACCTCGCGTACCGCCTCCCCGATCCGACCGTGCGCACCGTCCTGCTCCTCGCCGCCGTCCTCTCCACGGGCCTCGCCGGCTGCGGCACCGGAACCCCGCCGCCCGCCGGCACCCCGCCGCCCGACTCGACGCACGCGACGGCCAGCCCGCCGACCGTCACCATCGACTCGCTGCTCGTCTCCGTGGACTCGCTGCGCTACACCGTCGCCATCGGCTACCCGCAGATTCCGGGCGGGCCCGCCGCCGTCACCGCCGCCGTCAACGCCGCTAGCCGCGACTCGGTCGTGGCGCTCGCCGAGCGGTTCCGTCCCGAGAAGGCCGTGCCGGCCGACGCCCGCCCGTCCGAGGTCGCCGACGTGCAGGGCGGGACCGAGGAGACGTTCGTCGCGGGCGACGTCCTGAGCGCGCTCGTCAGCGTCTACGCCTTCACCGGCGGCGCGCACGGCAACACGTATTTCCAGCCCGTCAACGTGGACCTGACGACGGGTGCGCCGATCCGCATCGGCGATCTCTTCCGGGACGGGACGCCGTGGGCGGACTCGCTCTCGGCGCACGCCGGCCGCGGGCTCACGGCCAAGCTCTTCGCCAACGACCCGACGGCGACGCCGGCCTCGGTTGCCGAGACGTTCTACCCCGAGGGATTCGACGCCGACGCGATGCGCCGGGCGACGTTCACGCTCGGCCGCGACTCGCTCGCGGTCCACTTCGTCCCCTACGAGGTCGCGTACTACGCCTTCGGCTCGACGCGCGTCCCGATCGCATACGCGGATCTGGAGGCCTTTCTGAAGCCCGACGGTCCCGTCGTCCGCATCCGCGTTAGCCGGTAAAGGCCGGTGTGTCCTCGGGCGCGGATCCGAAAGCGACTCGGCGGAACCGCGCCGCGCCGCGCAGACTATCCGCCTTCCACTTTCCTTCACGGACCCGATGGACACGACCACGCCCACCTCGCAGACCGACTCCTGGCCCGACCTCGCCATCGGTCTCTACGACAAGCTCACCGGCCGCGGCGCCGAGATCGAGTACGAGTTCGACGACTTCGACCTCTACGTCCCCTCGGGCACGGGCGACGCCGCGACGCACGCGCACTGGAAGATGAACGGCACGATCCGGGTCCGCACGCGCGACTCCAGGAACGGCGGAGCGGCCGGCGGCGACGGGTCGCAGGCGTGAGCGCGCCCGGCTCCGTCCGCGCGCTCGACGTCTCGGCCGACCTGCGGATCGACATCGACGGCGTGCCCGGCGCGGTCCGCGTGACCGGCGACGGCCCGCGCATGACCGTCGCCGTGGCCGACGCCGCGACGGCCGCCCGGATCGTCCGTGACGGGCGCCACCTCGGCGGCGTCCGCGACACGCTGGCCGTTCTGACGGGCGGCCTGAGCGAGATCGGCGTCGGCGTGGACGTCACGGTCGGCGGGACGCGTGTGGCGTCGCTCGGGCCGGGCTCGGCGGGCGGTCCCGTCGCGCGGGCGGTCGCACGGGCGGCGGGCCTCGACGGCGTGACCGTCGCAGCTCCGCCGCGGCGCGTCCAACTCGCGCTCGGCGCGCTCGCGGCCGGCCTCGCGCTCGGCGTGTGGTGGGCGGCCCGCCGGCGATGACGGACCCGACGCCCGTCGCCGACACCTTCGGCGACCTGCTCCCCGGCCTGCCCGAGCGGCCGACCGTCGCCGTGGCAGGCGCGACGGGCTTCGTCGGGACGGCCGTGCGCGCCGCGCTCGCCGACCGGTTTCGCGTCGTCGGGCTGACGCGCTCGGCGACGCGCGCGGCGCAGGCGGCGGATGCCGCGCAGGTGGAATCCGACGGGCAGGCGCTCGGCACCGACGCGATCGGTGCGCCAGTCCCGGTCGTGCACGGCGAGACGGAGTGGCGGCGCTGCGACCTGTTCTCGCTGCTCCAGGTCGAGCAGGCGCTCGCCGGGGCGGACGTCGCCGTGTACCTCGTCCACTCGATGCTGCCCTCGGCGCGCCTCACGCAGGGCACCTTCGCCGACCTCGACCTGCTGCTCGCCGACACGTTCGCGCGCGGCGCGGCGAAGGCCGGCGTCAAGCAGATCGTCTACCTCGGCGGGCTGCTGCCGCCGGACGAAACGGACCTCTCGGACCATCTCCGCAGCCGCTTCGAGGTCGAGCGCGCGCTCGGGAGCCACGGCGTCCCGGTGACGGCCCTCCGCGCCGGCCTCGTGATCGGGCCCGGCGGGTCGTCGCTCCGGATTCTCGTCTCGCTCGTCCGCCGGCTGCCCGCAATGGTGCTCCCGAAGTGGACGCGCTCGACGACGCAGCCCATCGCCATCGCCGACGCCATCCGCGCCATCACCACCGTCGTCGGGCGCGAGGACGCGCTCGGGCAGACGTTCGACATCGGCGGGCCGGACGTGATGACGTACGCCGAGATGATGGACCGCACGGCGCAGGTCCTGGGCGTCAAGCGCCCGACCATCGGCGTCCCGCTCATCTCGCCGCGCTTCTCGAAGCTCTGGGTGAGCGTCGTCACGGGCAGCCCGCGCGCGCTCGCCGAGCCGCTCGTCGAGAGCCTCCGGCACGACATGGTCGCCCGCGACAACCCGCTCAACCGCCTGCTCGCGCCGCGTGCGCTGGGCTTCGAGGCGGCCCTCCGCGCCGCGCTCACGCCCGCCCGGACGCTCGTCGCCAACCCGCGCCGCGACCTCCGACAGGGCGACGACCGCGCCATCCGCGAGAACCGCCGCGTCCGGTCCGTCCAGCGGATGCCGCTGCCGCGCGGCCGCGACGCCGAGTGGGCCGCGACCGAGTACCTCCGATGGCTGCCGCGCGTCGGGCGCCCGTTTCTGCGCGTCGTCGTGGACCCGCCGGACCGCGACCGGCCGCGCCGCGCCTGCTTCTACCTCCGCCCGATGTCGCGCCCGATCCTCGAACTCGAGCACTCGCCCGCGCGCTCCGGCGACGGCCGTGCGCTGTTCTACGTCGTCGGCGGGCTGCTCGCGGACGAGTCGGCGGCGGCGCGCCTCGAGTTCCGCTCGGTCCTCGGCGGCGAGACGCTGCTGGCCGCGATCCACGACTTCGAGCCGCGCCTGCCGTGGCGCGTGTACGTGCTGACGCAGGGCACGGCGCACGCCGTCGTGATGGCGGCCTTCCGGCACCACCTCCGGCGCCTCGCCCGCCGCGGCGGCTGACCGGCCCCGTGCCGGGTCGCGCCCCGTAGTTTCCGCCACGCCCCTCCGCACCCGATGCCTCTGATCCCGACCACGGGTCCGCGCCGCCTCGTCGTCCTCCTGCTCGTGCTCGGCGGCTGCGCCGAGATGCGCCCCGCGCCGCCGCCCGCCCGCACCGCGCCGCCGCCGGCATCGGCGGGCGCCACCGCGCAGCAGGTCGTCGTCCCGGATGATGCGGACAAGGTCGGCCGCTGGATCGCCGTCGACGTCCTCGGCGACGACGCGCAGACGCGCGACATCCGGACGGGCGTGCTCGAGAAGACGCTCGTCGTCAATCCCGGCGGGCACGTCATCCTGCGCGGCGTGGACCGCGCGCCGGGCGGCGGAACGGCCTCATACACCGGCACACTCGTCGGCCGCGTGCTGACGTTCGCCGACCTGCCCGGCGCCGCCATCCTGGCCCACGAGGGCACGCGGCTCATCCTCATCGACCCCTCGG
Organism: Rhodothermales bacterium; assembly: GCA_038233965.1. Taxonomy (GTDB): domain Bacteria; phylum Bacteroidota; class Rhodothermia; order Rhodothermales; family Rubricoccaceae; genus DASVSE01. The sequence continues at coordinate 6,691 of JBBSUZ010000018.1, forward strand.
GCCGGCAGACGCGCTTCATCCGCGACGCGGACTGACGCCGCCGACCACCGCCCACCCGACCGCACGCCCCGAATGCCCAGCGCGCTCTCCGCAGAAGAAGCCCGGTTCGTCGACGACATGGGCCTCGTGCTCGAAACCGACGGCCGACCGCGCATCGCCGGCCTCATCCTCGGCTGGCTGCTCATCTGCGACCCGCCGCACCAGTCGTTCTCGGACCTCGTCGCGGCGCTCGGTGTGAGCAAGGGCTCGGTGTCCAGCATGACGCGGCTGCTGATGGAGTCGGGGATGATCGAGCGCCACGCCGTCCACGGCGACCGGCAGGCGTACTTCCGGATCGCGCCGGACGCGTGGGTGCGCGTGCTGGAGCGGCAGGTCCGCGTGATGGAGCAGCTCTCGTCCGTCGCCGAGCGCGGCCTCGCGCTCGTGCAGGGCAGCGCGCGCGACGCCGAGCGCCTGCGCGAGATGCACGACCTCAACCGCCTCGCCGCCGACCGGATGCCCGCCCTCATCGCCTCCTTCGAGCAGTCGCGGCGCGCGTAAGATCTGGGCGAACCGTGGGGTGAGCGACGGAACGTCGGCCGCACGCGCCGCCGGAACAGTCAGGACCGAACGACGGGCCTCGTGCGGGAGGATCGACCGGCGGTCCTCCGAGGCCGTCGCGCACCGCGGAGCCGGGCGATTCCCGACGATGGTGCGAGGGCGGGGCGGGAGTGACTTTCCGGTCACTTCATGCAACATGCCCCACGGTCTGACCGTCTGGTCATTACGTTCAGTGATAGCTGAACAAATTGACACCGTCCGGTTCGACGTCCCGCATGCGCCCTCTCCTCGCCCTCACGCTCGCCGTCGCGTGCGCCGCTGCGCCCCGTGCGCAGACCATCGCGCCGCTACCGGCGTCCGGCCCTACCGTCCAGCTCTCGCTCCGCGGCGCCGTCGCGCGTGCGCTCGACGAGAGCGAGGAGGTCGGGCTGGCCCAGTCCCAGATCGACCTCGTCGAGACGCAGGTGAGCCAGGCCCGCGCGTCGCTGTACCCGCAGATCAACGGCAACCTCGCCTACCAGCGGACGCTCGCCTCTGCGTTCAGCGCAGGCACCCCGACGGTGACGCCGGACTCGCTGCGCTTCAACCCGGACCCGACGGCCTCGGTCGAGGACCGCATCCGCTACCTCGAGCAGAACGCCGGGCTCGCGGCGACGGGCGCGCTCGGCGGCCTCTTCGGCAGCCTCCCGTTCGGCCAGAAGAACGTCTACTCGGCGACGATCACCGGCTCGCAGTCTCTCTTCTCGCCCCAGGCGCTCGTCGCGCTCGGCATCGCGCGGGGCGCGCGCGACGCGGCGCGTTACGGGTCCGTGGAGCAGATCGCGGACGTCCGGCTGCAGACCGAGCAGGCGTACATCCAGGCGCTCGTCGCCCGGGAGTTCGTCGACATCTCGGAGGCCGCGCTCGCGCAGGCCGAGGCCTTTCGCGCCCAGGAGCAACTCCGTGAGACGGCGGGCCGCGCCTCCGAGCTCGAAGTGCTCCGGGCCGACGTCGACCTCGAGAACCTGCGCCCGCAGCTCATCCAGGCCCAGAACGCGGCGGACCTCGCCGTGCTGAACCTCAAGCGCCTCGCCAACATCCCGGTCGAGCAGCCGGTCGAGCTCACGACCGAGCTCACGCTGCCGTCCGACGCCGCGCTCGCCGACCTCGCGCTCGACCCCGTCGCCGAGACGCAGCAGCGTGCCGCCGTCCTCGCCGCAGACGCGCAGGTCGACATCCGCGAGCGGCAGGTCCGCCTCCAGCGCGCGGCCTACCTCCCGAACGTGACGCTCCAGTCGAGCTACGGCCGCCAACTCTTCCCGTCGAGCATCTTCGCCTTCGACACCGCCCCGCGCACCGACTGGACGGTCTCGGTCGGCGTCTCGGTCCCCATCTTCGACGGCTTCCGCCGCCGCGCGCAGGTCGCCCAGGCGACGGTCGAGCTGCGGCAGGCCGAGCTGCAGCGGTCGCAACTCGTCGAGGCGGTCCAGCTCCAGGTCGCGCAGGCGCTCCGCGAGAAGCGCCGCGCCGCCGCCGTCATCGCCGCCCGCCAGCGGACGGTCCAGCAGGCGGACCGCGTCTACCGCCTCACCGAGCTCCGCTACCAGAACGGCCTCGCGACGCAGCTCGAGGTCTCGCAGGCGCGCCTCGCGCTGCTGTCCGCGCGCTCCAACCTCGTCCAGGGCCTCGCCGACTTCTACACGGCGGACACCGACTTCGCCCGCGCCACGATCACGGGCACCGGCGGCCTCGGCGCCGGCTTCGACATGGGCACGGGCGCCGCCCTCCCCGACACCGCGCCTGCCGTCTCCACGCCCGGCAGCCCGACCGGCATCGACGGCAACCCCGTGAGCGACCCGCTCGGCCCCGACGCCGTGCCGGGAGACGCCACACCGCGGACGCCGACCACACCGTAGGGGTTGGGGATTAGGGATTGGGGGCGACTAGGAAAGCCCGAGGCGCACCCGCCGTGGTGCCTCACCCCAATGTCCCACGGTCCCCTAACCCCCAACACTCAATCCCCAGTCCCTTGCATTCCGACATGACCCGAGTCCATTCCCGCACGGCGCGCCGCGTGCTGCTCGCGCTGCCCCTCGCGCTCGCCCTGTCCGCCTGCGGCGGCGACGACGCCCCCGACCCGGCCGCCGAGGCGGCTCCCCGCACGCTCGTCCTCGCCGAGACCGACGTCGCGACTGTCGAGCGCGGGACGGTGCAGGGCGGCGTCCAGATCACGGGCACCCTCGCCCCGTTCCGCTCCGTCGACGTCAAGGCGCAGATCGGCGGGACGCTCGGGTCCGTCCGTTACGACGAGGGCGACCGCGTCGGACAGGGCGCGGTGCTCGCGACCGTCATCGCCGAGGGCGTCCAGAGCCAGACCGCGGCGACGCGGGCCGGCGTCGGGACGGCACGGGCGGGCGTCGGGACGGCGCGGGCGGGCGTCGGGACGGCACGGGCGGGCGTGACGAGCGCCGCGGCGACCGTCGCGAGCGCGCGGGCAGCCGTGGCGGCGGCCGAGGCGCAGCTCGCACTCGCACGCCAGCAGGCGTCCTCCGCGCAGTTCCTGTACGCGCAGGGCGCGATCCCGCGCCTCGAGAACCAGGCCGCCCAGGCGCAGGTCGAGGCGGCGCAGGCGCAGGTCGCGTCGGCACGCGCGGGTCTGACGGGCGCGCAGAGCCAGGTGACGGCATCGCAGGGCCAGGTGACGGCCTCGCAGGGTCAGGTCACGGCCGCCCAGGGGCAGGTGGCAAACGCCCAGTCCCAGGCGACGTCCGCCAGCGAGCAGGCGTCGCGGACGACCGTCCGTGCCCCCTTCTCGGGCGCCATCAGCGCGCGGCAGGTCGAGATCGGCGAGGCCGTCACCGCGGGCCAGTCGCTGTACACGCTCGTCAACTCGAGCCAGCTCGAGCTCGCGGGGCAGGTCGGCGTGGACCAGGTGAGCCGCATCGGCGTCGGCGACCCGGTCGAGTTCACCGTGGACGCGTACCCCGGCGAGACCTTCCGCGGCGTCGTGTCGCGCATCGACCCGACGGCGGACCCCGCCTCGCGCCAGGTCGGCGTGTACCTGCGCCTGCCGAACCCCGGCCGCATCGTCGGCGGGCTGTTCGCGACGGGCCGCGTCCTCTCCGAGACCATCGACGACGCCCTCCTGGTGCCCGAGAGCGCGGTCCGCACGCGGGGCACGGGCGACGACGCGGAGACATACGTCCTCGCCATCGACGGCGGCGTCCTGCGCGAGCGCGCCGTGTCCGTCATCCAGCGCGACGCCGCGCGCGGCCTCGTCGCCATCCAGGGCGACGACATCGACGCCGGCCTGCGCGTCGTCGTCGCCCCGACGACGGACGCCGTCGACGGCGTGCGCGTCCGCATCGGCGGCGGCCGCGCCGCCGCGCCGTCCACGCGCCCCGACAGCGCTGCCGTGAGAAACGACGAGTGACCGGGATGAGGGATCGGGGATGCGGGATGCGCAGAGGGCATCTCGGACGCCCTGCCTCCCTTCTGCCCATCCCGCATCACACATCCCGCATCCCGCATTCATGATCGACCCCACCACGAACGGCGACGGCGCCCCGGACGGTTACAAGGCCGCGGAAGTCCCGCAGCCGCACGCCGAGCCGGACCTTACCGAGGCGCGATACGGCGGGCTCTCGGGCGTCGCCATCCGGCGGCCCGTCTTCACGTCGATGATCATGCTCGGGCTCGTCGTGCTCGGCCTGTTCGCGCTCCGCGGGCTGCCGATCGACCAGTTCCCCGACGTCGAGATCCCGGTCGTCTCCATCACGACGATCTACCCGGGCGCGAGCCCGGAGACGATCGAGCGCGAGGTCTCGCAGCGCATGGAGCAGGCGTTCAACCCCGTCCAGGGCGTCGACAAGATCACGTCCATTTCCCTCGAGGGCGTCTCGCAGATCGTCGTCGCGTTCGACCTGTCGCGCAACTCCGACGACGCCGCCAACGACATTCGCGCCAAGATCTCGGCCGTCCGCCGCGAGCTCCCGACCGACATCGAGGAGCCGCTCGTGCAGACGTTCGACCCGTCGGCGCAGCCGATCGTGTCGCTCGCGCTGTCGTCCGACGACATCCCGGTTCAGTCGCTGACGTCGCTCGCGGACGAGGACATCCGGCGGCGGCTCGAGGCCGTCCCGGGCGTCGGCGAGGTGCAGCTGGCCGGCGGCCTCGCCCGCGAGGTGCGGGTCGACGTCGACCCCGAGCGGCTCCAGGCGCAGGGCATCAGCATCCAGCAGGTCACGGGGGCGCTCCAGGGCCAGAACCTCGAGGTGCCGGCGGGCCGCGTCGAGCGCGGAACGGCCGAGCAGCTCGTCCGCGTGACGGGCCGTATCGAGACGCCCGAGGGCTTCAACGCCATCGTCGTCGCCAACCGCAACGGCGCCGTGATCCGCCTCGGCGACGTGGCGACGGTCCGCGACGCGACCGAGGAGGAACGGTCCGTGGCGCTGGTCGATGGCCGCCGCGCGGTCGCGCTGAACATCCTGAAGGTCTCGGGCGCCAACACGGTCGGCGTGGCCGAGGGCGTCGTCGAGGCCGTCGCCGAGATCCAGGCCGGGCTGCCCGAGGGCGCCGAGCTGAAGGTCATCCGCGACAACTCGGTCAGCATCCGGCACTCGGTCGAGGACACGCTCTTCGAGCTCATCCTCGGCGCGATCCTGACGGTCGTGATCGTGATGCTCTTCCTCAACGACGGCAAGGCGACGATCATCACGGCGCTGGCGCTGCCGGTCTCGGTCATCGCGGCGTTCATCCTGATGGGCGCGCTCGGCTTCACGCTCAACATCATCTCGCTGCTCGCGCTCTCGCTCTCGATCGGCATCCTGATCGACGACGCGATCGTGGTGATCGAGAACATCGTGCGGCACCGCGAGATGGGCAAGGGCTACTTCGAGGCGGCGGCCGATGGCACGCGGGAGATCTTCCTCGCCGTCATGGCGACGACGCTCTCGATCGTGGCCGTCTTCGTCCCGGTCGCCTTCATGGGCGGCATCATCGGGCGCTTCTTTTTCCAGTTCGGCATGACGGTCGCGTTCGCGGTCCTGGTGTCGCTCTTCGTCGCGTTCACGCTCACGCCGATGCTCGCCGCCCACTGGGGCGTCGATCCGCACGTCGAGGGCGGGGCGCCGAGCCGCAACCCGCTCAAGCGCGGCATCTCGGCCTTCAACCGCTGGTTCGACCGCCAGGCGCTGGGCTACTCGGGCCTCATCGAGTGGGCCCTGAACCACCGCAAGACGACGCTCTTCGGCGCGTTCGCGCTGTTCGTCGGCAGCCTGTTCCTGTTCCCGCTCATCGGCGGCGGCTTCCTGCCGCCGCAGGACCAGAGCCAGTTCGAGGTCCAGTTCGAGACGCCGGACGGCTCCAGCCTCGCCTACACGCGCGAGAAGGCCGAGCAGATCGGCGCCATCGTCCAGGGCATCGACGGCGTGGACTACACGTACACGACGGTAGGCGCCGGCCAGACGGGCACGGTCACGGCCGGCAACGTCTTCGTCAAGCTCGTCCCGGCGGGCGAGCGCGGCCAGTCGCAGCAGCAGCTCCAGGCGGCCGCCCGCGCGGCGCTCGCGCCCGTCTTCGGCGTCACCGCGTCCGTCCTCGACGCCGGCGGCCTGGGCGGCGCCCGCGCCCCGCTCGCCGTCGAGATCCGCGGGCCCGACGTGGCCGGCCTCCAGGCGCTCGCGCAGCAGGTCGAGGCCAGCGTGCGCGAGCTCCCGGACGTCGTGGACGTCCGCAACTCGCTCGGCCAGCCGCGCCCCGAGTACCGCATCGACGTCAACCGCGACGTCGCGAACTCGCTCGGCCTGACGGTCGGCAGTGTCGCCGCGACGGTTCGCCCGGTGCTCGCCGGGCAGGACGTGAGCACGTGGCAGGACCCGACGGGTGAGGAGCGCGACGTCGTGGTCCAGGTCGCCCCGAACCGCCGCCAGTCCGTGCAGGACATCGCCGGCATCCCGATCTCGACGCCGACCGGCGGCTCGGTCCCGCTGAGCCAGATCGCGCGCATCGTCGAGGGCACAGCACCGTCCCAGATCGACCGCGTGGATCTGGCCCGCACGGCCACGATTTCGGGCAGCCCCGCGACGGGCCTCTCGGTGAGCGAGGCGACGCAGTCCATCCAGGCGCGTCTGGACCAGATGACGATTCCCGAGGGCTACACCGTCCGTTTCGGCGGCGAGACGGAGCAGCTCGCCGAGACGGCGGGCTACGTCATCCAGGCGATCCTGCTGGCCATCATCCTCATCTTCCTGATCCTGGCGTCGCAGTTCGAGAGCATCTCGCAGCCGTTCGCGATCATGCTGTCGCTGCCGCTCTCGCTCATCGGCGTGCTCGTCGCGCTGCTGATCACGGGCGACACGTTCAACATGATGTCGATGATCGGTGTGATCCTGCTCTTCGGGCTCGTGGTCAAGAACGCGATCCTGCTCATCGACAACGCCAACGAGCGGCGGCGCGATGGCACCGAGCGGTTCCGGGCGCTCGTCGAGGCGGGGCAGGTGCGTCTGCGGCCGATCCTGATGACGACGCTGGCGATGATCGCGGGCATGCTCCCGTCTGCGCTCGCGCTCGGCGAGGGCGGCGGCTTCCGCGCCCCGATGTCGCGCGCGGTCATCGGCGGCCTCATCACGTCGACGGTCCTCACGCTGCTCGTCGTGCCGGTCGCGTACACCTACTTCGACGACTTCGCCACGTGGGTCGGCCAGAAGCTCGGCGGCCGCAAGACCGCGCGGACGCTCGCGTCGGACGCGACCGAGCAGCCGACGCGCGCCCTCGCCCCGGTCCCGGCCGTCGACTGACGGGATGTGGGATGCGGCATACGGGATGGGGACGAGAGCTCCACGCTGCCATTCCCCGACCGAGCGCCTCGGGCCCACCCGGCGTGCCTTTTGCCGCATCCCGAATCCCCTATCCCGCATCCCATGACTCCCGAGACGCCCGTCCCGACCTGGAAGCGGCAGGCCCGCGCGCTCGTCCACGACGCGATCCTGGACGCGGCGCGGGCGACCTTCGCCGAGCACGGCTACGCCGCGGCGACGGTCGACGAGATCGCTGCGCGCGCCGAAGTCAGCAAGGGCACGATCTACAACTACGTCGACGGCGGCAAGGGCGGGCTCTTCGTGGCCGTCCTCGCCGAGCACTTCGACGAGCTTCACGGCCTCGCCGTGGCGCACCTCGGCCCGGCGGACGTGCCCTTCCGGGCGCGCTACCGCACCTTCGTCGCCGCCGTCGCGGACTACTTCCGCGCCAACGCGGACCTGCTGCGGGTCCACCTCCGCGAGGTCCCGCAGCTGCTCGTGTCGGACGACGGCGAGCAGGCCGAGCGCCTCCGCGCGCAGCGCGACCGCATCGAGACGGCCATCGCCGCGCCGCTCGCCGCCGCCATCGCCGCGGGCGAGGTCCGCGCGGTCCCCGTCGGCCCGACGGCGCACGTCCTCTTCGGCGTCCTGATGGGCTTCCTGCACTCGACGTCCGCGCCCTGCGCCGCCGCCCCGCCCCCCGCCGACGCCGCCGACTTCCTGACGTCGCTCCTGTTCGATGGCCTCGCCGCGTGAACAGTGGTTTTCAGGACGTGCCTGGCTGGCAGTTGTCGCCTGCAACTGCGCACGACCGTTTCTACACCGTCATCCTGAGTGGAGCGAGCCCTTGGCGAGCGCAGCCGAAGGATCTCTGCCGATCACGACGTTTAGACAGCGCGATGACCCGAAGCCTTGTGCTCGGCAGAGATCCGTCGACACGCTCAGGATGACGTTGTAGCGAGTGTCTTGCTTTACCAAACAGCTCCTGAACCCGTTTCAGGGTGACAGTGTGTTGGGTGTGGGCGTGTGATGGATCGTGTACTGAAGGGTCCACGTCGGCGGCGGATGACGAATCGGCGCAGGGCGGGAGTGGCGCGCGACCGGCCGCGTTCGACCGTTCTCTCTGCAGAACTTCCAGTATCCAGTCGCCATGATTCCCCTCTCCATTCTGGACCTCGCGCCCGTCCCCTCCGGCTCGACGGCGAGCGCCGCCCTCCGCGCATCCGTCGAGATGGCGCGCGCGGCCGAAGCCCTCGGCTACGTCCGCGTGTGGTACGCCGAGCACCACGGCATGGCCGGCGTCGCGTCGTCGGCGCCCGAGATCCTCATCGCGCACGTCGCCGCGGCGACCGAGCGCATCCGCGTCGGCTCGGGCGGGGTGATGATGCCGAACCACGTGCCGCTGAAGCTCGCCGAGACCTTCCGGACGCTCGAGGCGCTGCACCCGGGCCGCATCGACCTCGGCATCGGCCGCGCACCCGGCACCAACCCGAAGACGAGCGCCGCGCTCCGCTCCTTCGGGCCCGACGCCTTCGCCGAGCAGTACGCCGAGATGACGGCCTACGTCTCGGGCGGCTTCCCGGCCGGACACCCGCTCTCGGGCATCACGGCCGTCCCGGCCGACGTCCCGCTGCCGCCGGTCTGGCTGCTCGGCTCGAGCGGCTCCAGCGCCGCCTTCGCCGGCGCGCACGGGCTGGGCTACGCCTTCGCGAGCCACTTCAGCCCGACGCCCGCCGCGCCCGTCTTCGACGCCTACCGCGCCGCTTTCCAGCCGTCCGCGGCCTTCCCCGAGCCGCACGCGATCCTCGGCGCGTCCGTGGTCTGCGCCGAGACGGACGCCGAGGCGCAGCACCTCGCGCTGTCGCAGGACCTCGTCTCGGTCCGCCTCGCGCGCGGCGAGTTCGGCGCCTTCCCGAGCCCGGACGAGGCCCTCGCGCACCCGTACACGCCGCACGAGCGCGCGATCGTCGACGCCCGCCGGCGCCTCTCGGTCGTGGGCACGCCAGACGTCGTGCGGGACCGGCTCGTGTCGATGGCCGAGGCGGCCGGCGCCAGCGAACTCATGCTCACGACGATGACGCACGACCCGGCCGCGCGCCTCCGGTCGGTGCAACTCGTCGCCGAGGCGTTCGCCGGTGTCGCCGCGTAGTGGGTACAGGGTACACGGTTCGAGGTGCGAACAGGCAGAGATGCAGCTGCCTCTTATGCCCCGAACCTCGTACACACGCGTTTTACCGCAGCGCCGCGAGGACGTCCGCGAGCGGCGCGTGGGCGTGGCCGACGACGCGGTCGGCCGCGCCGTAGTAGAGGTGGAGGACGTCTCCGTTCGGACCGGGCTCGACGGTCGCGCCCTGCGGGAAGACGACGTTCGGGACGTCGCCAGTCCACTCCCAATCCAGCGTCGGCTCGAGGACCGGGTGGGCGGTTCGCGAGATCACGCGGCGCGGATCGTCGAGGTCCAGCAGGGCGAGGCCGGCGCGGTAGACGTGCGCGTCGTCGGCGGCGTGGTAGACGAGGAGCCAGCCCTCGGGCGTCCGGATCGGCGGCGGCCCGACGCCGACCTTGCGCTCCCACGGCTGCTCCGGGCGCAGCACGACGCGGTCGCTCAGTCGGCTCAGTTCGCGTTCCCAGAACCGCGCGCCCGGCGCCGTCATCTGTTCGACGCTGTCGAAAAAGACGACCTGGACGTCCGGCGCGATGCGGTGAAGCATGGCGATGCGGTCGCCGATGCGCTCCGGGAAGAGGGCGGCGTCCTTGTCGCGCACGTCGGGCCCGATGCGTCCGTGGCGCGTGAGGGTTTTCCAGTCGTCGGTCGAGGCGAGCGCGATGCCGACGCCGCGGTCGGCCGTCGCGGCGGGCTCTGCGAGGGCGGTGTACGTGATCCACCAGCGGCCGTCGAGGCGCGTGATGCGGGCGTCCTCGCAGCCGAACCGGTCCGTCTCGCCCGAGGGCGCGATGAACGGCTCGGGGTCGAGGCGGAAGGTGCCGTCGGGCTGGCGCGTGGCGAGGCCGGGGGCCGAGACGTAGTCGGCGAAGCCGAAGTCGGGCTCGAAGGCGCTCGCGTGCTGCACCGGAATGCGCCGGTAGCCGGCCGGGACACCGCGCGCGAGCAGCCGCAGCGTCGGAGCCTGCCCCGGGTTCGACCCGGGGGCCGCGTCGAGTGCGGCGCCGGGGTTGAAGAGCGCGCCCGAGGCCCACGGCACGGCCGGGTCGGGCACGAGGACCGGGTCGGACGCGCGCGTGAACAGGTCCGTCACCGCTCCGCCTCGGCGCAGCGTCCCGCCGAGCGGACGTCCGTGTTGTCGACGCGCCAGCAGGCGCCGTAGACGTCCGAGTAGACGATCTGCGTGTGGAACGACGAGTCTGCCACGAACGCCGCAAGACGGTTGCCGAGGATGGCGCTGTGCTGCGTCTGGAACAGCGGGAGCTCGTCGCCCGGCCGCAGGACCATCCCGGGCGCGACGGTCGTGCTGATCTTGCCGGCCGCGTACGACGTGTCCGCCATCGGGCCGAGCACCTCGCGGTACAGCAGGTCCGAGAGCTGCGCGTACGAGTGGCCGCGGGCCGAGAAGCGCGCCTCGCGAATGATGGCCGGGCCGATGCCGTCGTTGCGGAGCTGGTAGAGGAAGGTGTCGTCCAGCTGCCCGGCGCTGACCGAGAGGCGCGGCCAGACGGTCGCGCCCTGCTGCTCGCGCAGGATCTGCGCCTGGAAGACGGAGACGACGAGCGCGCCACAGCTCAGCAGGATCGCCGCGATGCCGACGAGGACCTCGGGCCCGGCACGGCGCCTCGGCTCGGGTGCCGGCGCGCGCCGGCGGCGCTTCCGCGAGGCGGGTGTAGGGGCGGCCGCGGGTGCGCTCACTGCGACGTGTAGACCGCGAACTCGTCGCGGCGGGCGTGCAGGTTGAGCGCGATCGCGAGCATCGTCGTGTTGGCGAGCAGCGCGGAGCCGCCGTACGAGATGAACGGCAGTGGGATGCCGATGACCGGCATCAGCCCGATCGTCATGCCGATGTTGATCAGGATGTGGACGAGCAGGATGCCCGTCAGGCCGGCGACGAAGAGGCGCGGGAGCGCGAAGCCGGCCTGCGCGCCGAGGCTCGCCAGCCGGATCAGCAGCACGCCGAACAGCGTCATCAGCACCATCGTCCCGACGAACCCGAACTCCTCGCCGATGACGCAGAAGATGAAGTCGGTCGAGTTCTCGGGGATGTACGCGAGCTGCGTCTGCGTGCCGTGCGTGAAGCCCTTGCCGAAGAGCCCGCCCGAGCCGATCGCCGCCTTGGCCTGGATGATGTGGAAGCCCGCGCCGTAGCGGAACGACTCGGGGTCGTTGAAGGCGACGATGCGCGAGATCTGGTGCGGCTGCAGGATCCGGAACAGCGCCGTGTGCGCGAGCACCGCCATCACGCCCGTCGCGGCGAACATCGCCGCGGCCATGCGCTTCGAGCGCGTCCAGACGAAGAAGCCGGCCGTGGCCCCGAGCGCGAACAGGGCGGCCAGCGCGGGGCTCCCGATCACGAGGTACACCGCGACGGCCGGCGCGGCGAGCAGCGCCATCGCGGGCAGCGGCACCGCGCCGGACCAGAACAGCATCACCGGCACGAGCGCGAGGTACACCAGCGCCGTCCCGGTGTCGTTGGCCGCGAGCAGCAGCCCGACCGGGATCAGCAGCAGCACCGCCGCCCCGATGAGGTGCTTCCAGCTGCCCTGCCGCGCCTCTTTCGTCGCGAGCAGGGCGGTGACCGCGAGGACCGTCCCGACCTTGCCGATCTCGCCCGGCTGCAGTCCCCATACCCACGCCTTGGCTCCGTTGACCTCGCGCCCGAACACGATCGCGGCGACGAGCAGCCCGACGCAGAACAGGTACGCGAGCGGCGCCAGGCGCACGATGAGCCGCGCCGGCGTCAGCAGGACGACCAGCATCACGACGGCCGACACGCCGAACCATTCGAGCTGCCGCGTAAAGTTCTGCTGCACGGTGTCTTTCAAGAACTCGCGCGCCGGGCCGTGCGTGGCCGAGTAGATCGCCGTCAGGCCGACGCAGACGAGGCCCGCCCACAGCAGGAGCGTGAACCAGTCGAGATTCTTATACCAGGGGCGCATCGGGGGGCGGGGGGCGGGGGGCGGCCATCGGGTGAACCCGAACCGGCGGGGAGCAGGGACGAGTCTACGAACGCACGCCGGGGGCGAATGTGCGGACGAGCCGTCATCCACCGTCACCGGTAGGGGCACAGCATGCTGTGCCCGCCTCCCACGATGGCACGGCGTCACGGACCGACCGACGTCATAAACGGCTACGCCGAGGCCTCGGCGTCGCGGGCGGCGAGGGCGGCGTCGCGGACGGCCTCGACGTGCGCCAGCGCTTCGGCGTCGTCGGCCGGCAGGTCATGGGTGAAGAGGGCGTCCTTGATGGCCCCGCCGGCCGCCCGGTCGTCGCCGCGGAGGGCGGGCACGACAGTGCGGAAGAGGCGCTCGCGGCGGCGCGCCTCGTCCAGCCGGTCCGCGACGAACGCGCGCGCGGCGTCGGCCTCGTTCGGGACGTCGCCGTCGAGGATCGCCTCGCGGACCCACTGCTTCAGCATCCCGACGGCGACGCCCTCGCCGGCCCCGAGCATCGCCATGATGTCCTCGCCCGAGACCGGCGGCTGCCAGTTGCGGAGCCCGTCGCGCGCCTCGACCTCGGCCATGCGGGCCTCGACGCGGTCGTAGCCGGCGAGGTATTTCCGCGCGCGGCGGGCGTTCTTGCTCGTCACGTCCGCCCGCACGAGCAGCATCAGGTCGTCGATGTCGTCGCCGGCGTCGACGATGAGGCGGCGGACGGCGGCGTCGGTCACGTCGTCGACGAGCGCGGCGGGGCGGTGGTGGAGGCGGACGACCGTCTGCACGAAGTCGAGCGGCTCGCCGAGCGGCAGGCGCAGGCGGCGGAAGACCTCGGGCACGATGCGCCGCGGGCCGACGTCCTCGTGGCCGTGGAACGTCCAGCCGGTCCCCGTCTCCCAGCGCTTCGTCTCGGCCTTGCCGACGTCGTGCAGCAGCGCCGCCCAGCGCAGCCACAGGTCGTAGCCGCCGGCGCGCTCGCCCACGCCGACCTGCCGCTGGAGGTGCGCGAGGTTGTCGACGACCTCGAGCGTGTGCCAGAAGTTGTCCTTGTGCGCGCGCCCGCCGACCTCCTCGACGCCCGCGAGGCGCGTCACCTCGGGCAGGATCGCCTCGAGCAGGCCCGTCCGGAACAGCAGCCCGAG